>JAPOVT010000019.1:10936-20804 GCA_026708015.1 bacterium | reverse complement strand
CGGGGAACGCCGACCCGGTGTCCATTCTGCCGCGGGCAAGGTCGGCAGCTGCGTTGCGATCAGGCACCGCAGACAACCGGCAGGGCCGCGTTGAGGTAAGGGAGGGTTGCCGAAGCCATCCGGTTGCGCCGCCAGGGGTGTACCCTCAAAGAAATCGGGGACGCGCTTGGAATGTCTACCTCTTGGGCCCAGATCGCCACCCAGGGCACCAAGCGCGGACGACCGGGATAAAGCGCGCACGCGCTCTCGCTGTCGGAACCCCTTCAAGCGCGTGGTGCGCAATCTGTGCCGGGGGCGCAGAAGCTCGCGAGCGCGGTCTGGGCTCTTATCGGTTGTGCGGTTGGGAGTCCCAGAGGGTGTTGATGGGGGCGAACCAGAGGCGGTCCCCGACCCGGTGGCAGTGGGGACCCGTGTGCAGCAGCACCCCGATACGGAACAGGCCCGGAGCGGTGCGGTCGAGGCGGTCCCGCAGCCAGAGAAGCCGCTTGAGGTGGTTTTCGCCGGGGTTGCCGGTGGCCTTGACCTCGACGGCCGCCAGCGCGCCGTCGGCGCGCTCGAGCATGATGTCGACTTCGTGGCCGTCGTAGTCGCGCAGGTGGTAGATGCGCGCGCCAGCCGACTCGGCGGTCTGGCGTGCCAGCTCATTGGCCACGAACGACTCCAGCAGCGGGCCGGTAATCGTCGAGGCGGGCGATGCCAGCGCTTCGGCGCTGACGCCCAGCAACGCCGCGGCCATACCGGTATCGGCGAAGTGCGACTTGGGCCGTCGGACGGCACGGGAGGCGTGCTTGCGCGACCACGCGGGCACCGAATTGACCATGAACACAGTGGTGAGCCATGCGAAGTAGTGGCTGAACGTGGACCGGTCGATGCCGAGCTGCCGGCAGGCTGATTCGGCATTGAGCTCGGCTGCGGTGTTCGCCGCCAGCCACAGCACCAGATCGACGAGCGCCTCGGCCCGGCGGATGTCGCCGAGGTCGGCGACGTCGCGCTGGGTGACCGTTTCGAGATAGCTGTGGTACCAGCCTTGACGCTGCTCGGGCCTCAGCGACACCGCTTCGGGAAAACCCCCGCGGCACAGGCGCTGCATGTAGTGCTCTCGGTTTTCGATCTTGTGTGGCGCTTCGACGTTGCAGCCGTCGAACCATTTGGCGAGGTCGATCAGGGCGCGGCCACCGAGTTCTGCTTGGGTAAGGGGGAACAGCCGTAGAATACGGGCCCGTCCAGCCAAGGATTCGCTGATTGTCGGCACCGTCAAGAAATTCGTGGAGCCGGTCAGCAAGAACCGGCCCCGCTCGCCGGAGTCGTCGACGAGACGCTTGACGGCCCGCACAATACGGTCGCCGCCGAGCTGTACCTCGTCGATCACGGCAGGCGCCCGTAGACCAGACAGGTATTCCAACGGGTCGTCGAGCGCTGCAAGCCGGCTCGCGTCGTCGTCTAGCGTCACATACGAGCCACCCCGCCGCTGCGCCACCTGGCGTGCCAGCGTGGTCTTCCCCGATTGGCGCGCTCCATGCAGAACAACGACCCGAGAGGCCTCCAGCGAGTCGCCGAGCATCGGCTCCACATGGCGCCTGACGTACTCCACAACCCGGAGACTATCCGCTAACCGCAAGAATTATGGTAGCCAAACCCCAGTTGTTACGATCCAGTGACCCAAGAATCTTCGGGACCAGCGCGCAACTCCAAGACCGCAAAGATCTAGCCTCTTTGAGGATAACAAGGGCCGAATCCCGACCACAACAGCTCTGCCAGCAGAGCTCGGACGCGGGCTGGCCCGGCCCCCCCTCAAAAGGGCCCGGCCCGGCCCGCGCCCGGGCTGCACCGCCGAAGACTGTTGCCACCCGAGTTCAGCCCCAGATAGCCTGGTACCAAGCTTCCCCCCTGAACAACCCTCCATCCAGAGAGGGAGAATGCTATGAACGCCGCAATTGTGAGCACCGTTATCGGTGTGGTGGGAACTGGCCTGATCGGCATGTTCTACATGCAGCTCCAGAACCTGCGGGACGACCTGAAGCAAGGCTTCCGAGACCAGGGCAATTCAATAAAGGGCCAGGGTGAGCGCTTGGCCCGCATCGAGGCGACTGCCAAGGACCAGGGTGAGCGCCTGGCCCGCATCGAGGCGACTGCCAAGGACCAGGATGAGCGCCTGGCCCGCATCGAGGTCAAGCTCGACATCGACCCACCCGCCGAGGCCGCCTAGCGGCACACTGTCTTGTACTGGCATGCTTCCCGGCTCCAGCGACAAGCTCCAGAGCACGATGAGCGCCTATCCGCACTTCGATGCTCCTGATCTCTCAGGGTTCAACAACCTGAAGCTGACCTTCCGGCTGCATATGGCGGTCTCTCAGCTAGACCACACCACCAATACCACACCGAGACCGGCCCTCCCCAAAAAGAGGCCGGGCCGGGCCCGCGCCCGGGCTGCTAGGTTGGTGTCGAATCTTCCCCCTCTTCGACCCTCTTAGAGGAAGAATCAAATGAACACTGCAATCTTGAGTTCGGTGATCGGCGGTTCTGCTGTACTGCTTGCCTCGGTGATTGGTGTCCTCTTTGCCCATTTCCTCACGATTCAAAGAGAGAGCCAGCAGAAGATTGACGGACAATTCGATGTCCTGACCGGCGCGATCAAGGATTTGGACACCAAGTTCACCGGCGCGATCAAGGATCTGGACACCAAGTTCACCGGCGCCATCAAGGATCTGGAGATCAGGCTCACCAACAAGTTCACCAGCCAATTCAAGGAACACGGCGAGCGCCTGGCCCGCATCGAGGCGACTGCCAAGGACCAGGATGAGCGCCTGGCCCGCATCGAGGTCAAGCTCGACATCGACCCACCCGCCGAGGCCGCCTAGCGGCTCTGCTAGAGAATTGCCTAATTCAGGCGAGTTTGTGAGAAAATATGTTCGGAGGGCGGAACCTATATTGAGAAGGACCGCTTTGTGTTGCACAAAATCTCAATGTCGGCCATCGCCGCGCTGTGTTGTGCTGTGTTGTCGTGTTCGTCGTCGGCATCGGCGCAGAGCTACAACCTGCTGGCGCCTGTTGCCATAGCCACCCTCGAGGTGACCACCGAGGCCACCGACACCACCCCGGCCATCGTCACCCTCGACGGCTCCGACAGCTTCGATCCGGATGCGGGCGGGCGCATCGTCAAATACGAGTGGGAGGTGTTCACTGAGGCGTACCAGTGGATCGAGTTGAACCAGCAGAGTCCCCAGTCGCCCACCGCCACCTTCGAAGTTCCAGTGGCCAAGCTGATCGAGCGCTTCGGCTGGACGATCGAGTTCCGTCTGACCGTCACCGACAGCGGCCGGCCCGCGGCCACCGACCGTGACACGGTGAAGCTGCGCATCAACCGCCCGCCGGAGATCAACATCCAGGTCACCGCCAACCTCGCCGACCCCGACGAGAAGCCCGACCACGACGACAACCGCAACGGGCTGGTGGACGAGAACGAGGAGCGGTATCCCTTCGACGGAGTAGTGAGCGGCCCCGGAGAGAACGGCAATGCCGAAAACGAGTGGTACATCCGGGCCGCCACTTTGCTGGTGTTGGACGCCTCGGCCAGCAGCGATCCCGATAGCGAGCTGGCCGACGAGGCATTTCGCTGGGAGCGCCTGTTGGCCAGGGGCGCCGCGTCGGTGACCGATTCGCTGCCCGGCGACACCGAGGGCAAGAGGATGCTGAGCACTGACGGAGACCCCAACACCCCGGGCACCCGCAGTTCAGAGACGGTGGCCCGACTGCCCTTCGTGCGCGGGGTGGGTACGCAACCCCATCTGGTGTACTACCGGCTGACGGTTACCGATGAGGACGGGGCGAGCGCTCGCCAGATCGTCAAGATCGTGATATCAGACTTCCACGACAATCCCGAATTGGAGATCGCCTACCCAGAGTCCGACCCCGATGCTGCCGCCGAAGCCGACCGGCGTGCCGGAGTGCTCGCCGCGGGCGAAGACCGCTATGTGGTCAACCCGGAGGCCGCCCAAGAGGGCATCGAGCTGACGGCCACCGGGGAAGGCGATGGTGCCACCCGAACCAACTCGCTGGTCCACACCTGGTCGGGACCCGGCGTCGCCCCCCGCGAGTCCAATCAGCCCGGTGCGCAGTCGAGAGCCGAGTTCAAAGCACCCGCTGGCACTAAGGAGGGCGCAGTGTTCTCAGTGCAAGTCGAGGTGGCCGACCCTGATGGTCTTCGCGCCGCGTCCTTCGTGGAGCTGGTGGTGGCCGACACCCGAGCCCCTACTGCCACCGCGCCTGACGATATCGAGACGTCCGACGGTGCCAGCGGCGGCTTTCCCGAGTCTGATCCGCCCACCGGGGTGGTGGAACTGAGGGGGATCGGATTCGATCCCGACGGCGATGAGCTCGCCTATAGCTGGGAGCAGGTGCTGAACGAAGCAGGCGAGGAGCTGGGTCGGGATTTTCGCGGTTCGATACTTTTGCTGGCTGGCTCTGATACCCCCGTGGCCTCCTTCAAGCTTCCCGAGGTGGCACGGGGCGGTGCCGAGGATGTGTTTGTGCAGCTTACTGTGACCGACCGGTGGGGCGTGGTGGACACCGACGTGGTGAAGATCACCATGAGCGACAGCGGCGACGACTTCGAGGCCCAGGCCGGGCTCAACCAGGATGTAGCGCCGGGCAGCTTTGTGAGGCTTAGCGGCGGCTTCGGCTCCGGGCCGGCGAGCGCCGCCGCAGCCGATGATGTCACCCTTCGGTGGGTGTACAAGGGAATCGAGACCCATCCGCGCATCGGGCAGCGGGTCCCGCTGTCCAAAGGCGAGATCGAGCAGGGGTTTGCGCCCGGCGAGTGGCTTCCCGACGACGATGGGCGGTATCACCCGACCGCAGGCGGCCGGCTGAAGAATGCCGACCAACGGTTCGCCTACTTCGACGCCCCTGAGTTAAGCGACTTCAACAGCGCGACTTTGGTGTTCGAGTTCATAGCCGGCTACGACTCCGACGGCGAAAAGCGCGCCGACACAGTGGTGATAACCGTGGCCGACCGTTCGGGCACCGGATTCTTCTCAGGAGTGGTCAAGGGTCCCCACCACTGCCTCAACCTCAGCCTCGGCGGTCCGCTCACCTACCCCTTTGACAGCGATGGCGACGGCGTGGCCGACACCTGTTCGCTGGACACCACCCGCCGGGCCACGGTGGCCCGCCAGAACGCTCTGGAGCAGCTTGCCGTCCTGAATCCTGACGACTTCACCGTGGCCCTGCTCGGTTCGCCCGATGATCCCAAGACCCAAGATGTGGACGAATCCGCCATCGGCGCCTGTGACACCGCGCCCGAAGATCTGGGCGATACCGGTGAAGATCTGGCCAGAGACCTGTGCGCCCGTTACGCCCGCAGCACCACTGCAACGCGCACCGAACTGATACCGTCCGCCCTCACAAATGCGTGGCAGGTACGAGAGTTCTATTCGGGAGTCATCAACAGCGCGCAGTTCTGCACGAACTACAGCTTGGGCGACGTTCGGCTCTATCCCTTCGACTCCGACGACGACGGCGTGGCCGATGTGTGCTCACTGGCCACCACCCGACGCGAGGCGGTAGCCCGCCAACAGGCCCTGGAGAGCTTCATCGTGAACTTCTCCGCTGCCGAGCTGACCAGGCACGACGAGCTGGTTGACTTGCTAGAGCTTCGCGGAGTTGGCTCACCAACTCAGGCACAGACTGATCGTCTCGCCGCACTCAATACGAAACACGCTTCCGAGTTCGATGACGCTTCCGCAAGCGGAACTATCGACTCAAACGCCGAAGCCGCACTGGTGCAAGCAGCGATTGATGCTCTAGCAGCCAAGTCGGCTGACGCCATCCGCTACAGCAACGCTGTGGACGCAGCGTGTCGGGCACTTGGCTCCCAGGACTTCGGCGATGCGCCCAGCGCTTTGGCCCGGGATGCCTGCGCTCCGAAGTCTGGCCCCACAGGACAGCCTCTGAGCTAACCCAAAATCTGGATCCATGATGAGGCCGCCTAGCGGTACAATCCAAGGTCCGTGGGCAAGTCATGGATCTTCGCAGTGGCGGCGCTGATTGCCGGATTGCTGGTTTGGGCTGTACCCAGTTCCGCCGGGCCAGCCCATGTGTCGGGTCCTATCCCCGGTCCTGACTACTGCACCAACCTGAGCTTGGGCGGCCCTCGGACCTACGCGTTCGACAGCAACGGCGACGGCATCGCCGACACCTGCTCGCTGCGCGACACCCGTCGGGCCACCGTCGCCCGCCAGAATGCCCTGGAGACGCTGGCGGGCTTGAACCCTGTCGAATTCCGGACTGCGGTGCTCGAGGAGTGCGAAGACGAGGACTTCCTGGAAATCAAATTCGGCGATAGTGCTGCCGACCTGGAGAACGACGTGTGCGCAACCGAGCGGGTGAGTTCGCCCCCGCCGCCCGTCGACCCCGCCATCGCGGCAACATTCTTCTCCGGGGTCATCGACGGACCCCACTTCTGCACCAACCGGAGCCTGGGCGGTGCCCGCACCTATCCCTTCGACAGTCCGCCCCGAGACGGGGCGGCCGACACCTGTTCGCTGCCCTACACCCGCCGCGAGGCCGTGGCCCGCCAGCGGGGGTTGGAGGCCGCCTTCGCCGAACATCCCCAGTTCAAGAACGCCCTGGCCTATGCCTGTGCCGTTCTCGGCTCCATTGATTTCGGTGACAAAGAAGAACACCTGGCCGTGGACGCCTGCAACCCCCCACCTGATCCCTCGGACCTCGGCCAACCCCTGCCCACTGCTACCAACTGAGAATCCCGCGTCGGTCCCAGCGCATTCCCGATCTCTTGGAGAGTTCGGCCTTGCCGACGCAAACGGACGGCTTCGGCGACCCTCTCGTCCCTGGAGGCAACCCTGCCGGTGATTTGCGGGGTCGGATCGTCCAAGACCAAGCCGAGCGTCTCGGATTGCTCTGCACCAGCCTTGAAGATGTCCAGAATGTCAGGAGCCTCGAATAGGTCGCGCCCCCGTTGCTTTCCCCGCAGTGGATGGTGTAGCGGCCCACAACCTCATGCTACCCCGCCCATTAAGTGAGAAAATTGGAAATAATTTTCTCACTTCTGGGCGCGAGCCCTCCATTTAAGGAGCACGGTGAGCGCTTGGCTCGAATTGAGGCCAAGCTCGACATCAACCCCCCTACCGAGGTTGCCTAGCCTCGCGCCATCAGGCCAGCCGCCGGCGGGTGCGCAAGGATCCCGTACGAGTGTATTTTATTTTGTGATACACTATGGTCGTGGCTCATGCTGTATCGGTTCGGCTCGATGATGAGGCCGTCGGGGCTCTGAATCGACTCACTTCCACCGGGCTATCCCAGTCGGAGGCGGTTCGGAGCGCACTGATTCGAACGGCGAATCGTCTGTACGACATGGACTCACTGTCAGCTGAAGCGAAGGCGCTCGAGGCCGATGAAGCAGACCGGGCCGAGATGCTCGCCGTGGCAGAGCTGATGGAGGGCTTGCGTGCAGAGAGGTGATGTCTACCGCCTTCGCATCCCCAAAGGAATCGGACACGAGCAACAGGGAGAGAGATTTGGCGTGGTCGTGCAGTCGGACGCCTTGTTGCCTCGCTCGGTTGTGCTGGTTGCGCCGACCTCGACGAGCGCTCGGCCTGCGTCCTTTCGCCCTGAAGTCCTAGTGGGCAGATCATCTACCAGGGTTTTGGTCGAGCAGGTCGGCGCGGTCGATTCGGGCCGGCTGGACGACCTAGTTGGCCGGCTCACCCCCGAAGAGCAATGGGGCGTGGACACCGCCCTAGCGGTTGTGCTGGGCTTGAATTAGAGGCTGTAGCCACCCGGACATCGCGCCCATCAGAGTGAGCGCTGCACTGTGAAAGCAGCACCGCACTAGGCGGTGCGGGCCATGTTGGCGAAGCGGGTGTAGTGCTGCTGGAAGGCCAGGCGGGTCTTGCCGGTGGGGCCGTTGCGGTGCTTGGTCAATAGCACCTCGGCGGTGCCCTGATCGGCGGTCTCGGGGTTGTAGAGCTCGTCTCGGTACAAGAAGATCACCAAGTCGGCATCCTGTTCGATGGAGCCCGACTCCCGCAGGTCGGCCAGGATGGGGCGCTTGTCTTGGCGCTGTTCCAGGTTGCGGGACAGCTGGGAGAGCGCCACCACCGGGCATTGCAGCTCCCGGGCCAAAATCTTGAGCCCCCGGCTGATTTCCGACACCTCTACTTGGCGGTTCTCGGCGGTGTGGCGCCCGGTCATCAGCTGGAGGTAGTCGACCACCACCATGCCCAATTCGCCCACTTGGCTGCGCAGCCGCCGCGACTTGCCCCTGATCTCCATGATGGTCACCGCCGGGTTGTCGTCCACCCAGATGGGGGCCTCCGACAGCCTTCCGATGGCGGTTGACAGATCAGACCAGTCTTGGTCGGTGAGCTTGCCGGTGCGTACCCGGGAGGCGTCCACCCGGGCCTCTGAGCACAGAATCCGCTGGCTGATCTCCAGCTGGCTCATCTCCAGCGAGAACACCAGCACCGGCTTGTTGGCCCGCATGGCGGCATGGGCCGCCATGCCCAGGGCGAAGCTGGTCTTGCCCACCGACGGGCGGGCGCCCACCACCACCAGGGTGTTGGGTTGCAGCCCGCTGGTGATCTCGTCGAGGTCGTTGTAGCCGGTGGGGGTGCCGGTGACGATATCGCCCTGGTCGTAGAGCTTCTCGATGCGCTCCAAGTTGGCCGGCAACAGCTCGGAAATGCGGGCGGTGGAGTCGCCCATGCGGTCGGCGGCCAGCCGGTACACCATGGCCTCGGCCGAGTCCACCGTTTTGACCACGTCGTCGCCGCCCTCGTAGCCCAGCTCGGAGATCTCCCCGCCGATCTCGATCAGCTTTCGCAGGGTGGCCGCCTCGTGGACGATGTTGGCGTACTTGGCCGCATTGGCCGACGCCGGGGTGCCGGTCTGGAGCTTCACCAGCGCGGCGTTGCCCCCCACCTTGTCGGCCAGGCCCCTCCGGTTCAGCTCGGCGGCCACTGTCACCGCGTCGGCCGGTTCCCCCTCGGCATACAGCGAACACACCGCCTCGTACACATGGGCGTGGGCCGGGCGGTAGAAGTGCTCGGGGCGGATCAGGTTCACCGCGTCGGCGATGGCGTCGCGGTTGAGGAGCATGGCGCCCAGCAGCGCCTCCTCGGCGTCGAGGTCGTGGGGCGGCACGCGCCCCAAGCGCCCCGGAGGCGGAGATCCGCCGTCGTCGGAATAGTTGAATGGATCGCTCACAAGCTGTACCTATTGTCCCGATGGCGGTGACAACTTGGTTGGCCGACCGCATTCCACGACTGCCTACTGTGGCAAACGACCCATGTGGGACGCTAGGGGAAGCCCTGTTGAAATAGGTGAATAACCTGGGGATTTGCCGAGAACGGGCATTTCCGGGGCTATTCGGCGGCGACTACCTCGACGGTGATGGGGAATTCCACCTCGGGATGGGGCTTGGCCGTCACCGTGTGGCTGCCCAACTCTTTGATTCCCTCGGCGTCGATGGCCTTGCGCTCAAGCATGATGTTGGCCTGCTCGGCCACCGCCCGCACGATGTCGGCGGTGGTGACCGAGCCGAACAGCTTGCCCTCGCCTCCGGCCCGAGCGGCGATGTGGATGGTGGCGGACACCAGCCTGGAGGCCATCTCCTGGGCCTCGGCCAGCTCTTTGGCGTCTTTCAGCTCGCGGGCCTGGCGCATGCGCTCGGCCTGGCTCTCGGCACCCGGCGACGACTTGAACGCTTTGCCGGCCGGGATCAGAAAGTTGCGGGCGTAGCCGTCGGCCACCTCCACCACGTCGCCCTTTTTGCCCAGGGCATCCACGTTGTCGCGCAGTACCACCTTCATGACGCCGGCTCCTCGTCGCCCGCCTCTTCGGCGGCAGC
>JAPOVT010000019.1:0-10857 GCA_026708015.1 bacterium | reverse complement strand
CTGGCTACAGGCTCTTCAGCGGCAGGCTCAGGGGTTGGTGCCTCTTCGACTGGGGCTTCTTCGGCTACAGGCGCCTCAGCGGGGCCAGAATCCACCGAAGCAACGGAATCCTCGAGGGGCAGCTCGGCAGGAGCGCCGTCAACGGCCAATTCCGCGGCCTCTGGATCATCGGGATCCATCTCCCCGGGCGCCCGCAAGCCGGGCGGCGGGGTGGAGGGCTGGGGCACCGGCCCCTCGAAGCGGCTGTCGTCTCGCGCCCTCGACGCGCTGCGCTGGGTGGTGATCCGGTTGTTGTAGGGCAAAAGCGCCATCTCGCGGGCGTTCTTGATGGCCCGGGCGATCTCCTTTTGCTGCTGCTGGTTGTTGCCGGTCACCTGGCGGGCCCGGATCTTGGCCCGGTCGGACATGAACCGCCGCAGCAGGTTGATGTCTTTCCAGTCCACATAGCCGATGCCCTCCTGGGTGAGGACGCTGACCTTCTTCTTGCGCCGCCGGCTGATGTCTTTGGCCTTGGGCTTCTTCGGTCCTTTGGCCATCAGAACGGCTCTTCTTCAGGAATGTAGTCAGGGGCCTGGCTGCGCTGCTGGCGCCCGCCGCCGCCACCCTGGTAGCCGCCGCCACCCTGGTTGCGGCCCCCGCCGCCGTCGCGCCGCTCGTTGCGGATCACCTCCACGGTGGCCCACCGCAGGCTGGGCGACACCTCATCGGCGATGATCTCCACCTTGGAGCGGCGCTCGCCGTCCTGGGTCTCCCACGACCGCTGCTCCATCCGCCCGCTCACCACCACCCGGGTGCCCTTGACCAGGCTCTCGCTCACGTTCTCGGCCAGGGTGCTCCAGCAGGTCACGTCAAAGAACGACACCTGCTCCTCGGTCTCGTTGGTCTGGCGGTTCTGCCAGCGCCGGTTCCAGGCCAGCCCGAAGGTGGCCACCGCGCTGCCGCCGGCGGTGAATCGAAGCTCCGGGTCCCGGGTCATGTTCCCGGTAACGGTCACCGTGTTGTCGAATGCCATCTCTGTGTCTCCTTGGTTACCCGGTCGCAGCCAGGGGGGTGCCGTCGCCCAGCAGGCCGCGTCGGGCGGCCTCGTTGTCGGGCAGACGGATCAGCTTGTGGCGGACCACCTCGTCCGCGAGTTGAAGGAGACGTTCTATAGTGCCCATCTCGCGCGTCTCGGTCACGAATTCGAGGACCAGGTAATAGCCCTCGGATTGATGGTTGATCTCATAAGCGAAGCGGCGCTTGCCCCACCGGTCTTCGGCCTTCACCTCGCCGCCGTTGGATGCGATGTTCTCGGAAACCTGGGCGACGCAGGCATCCACGTTCGATTCCTCGACGCCCGCGTCCAAAATGATCATCAACTCGTATGCCCGCATGGCGAGCTCACCTCCCTGTGGACCCGGTGGCTACCGGGGCCCCGAAAACCGGGGCAGGGCCTGTATTTCAGGCAGAACTCTATCCGACGTGGCCGTAAAGGCCCAACGCCATCTCCTCGTCGGGATTCATCTTGTAGCACTCGTCGGAGTCGGGGAACGCCCCGGAGCGGACGTCGGCCGCGAACTGGGTCAGGGCGTCCACCCCGTCGGCGTGCATGGCGGCGTAGCGGCGCACGAACCGGGGCACCATCCTGGTCTCCAGCCCCAAAACGTCGTGGAACACCAGCACCTGGCCGTCGCAGTGGCCGCCCGCGCCGATGCCGATGGTGGGCACGTCCACCGCGTCGGTGATCATCTGGGCCACCGCAGCGGGCATCCCCTCCAACACGATGGCGAAGCATCCGGCGTGGGCCAGCGCCTTGGCGTCGGCCACCAGGCCCAGCGCCGCTTCGCTGGTACGCCCCTGCACCCGGTAGCCGCCCTGGGCCAGCATCGACTGGGGGGTGAGCCCCAGATGGCCCATCACCGGCACCTGAGCGGAGATGATGGCCTCGATCATGGGCACCCGCTCCGATCCGCCCTCCAGCTTCACCGCCTGGGCCCCGGCCCGCACCAACTGGGCCGCGTTGGTGACGGTGTCGGCGGTGGTCACGTGGTAACTCATCCACGGCATGTCGGCCACCACCATCGCCCGGGGGCGGGTGCGGGCCACCGCGGCGGTGTGGTGGACCATCTCCTCGACGGTCACGCTCATGGTGTCGTCGTGGCCCAGCACCACCATGGCCACCGAGTCGCCCACCAAGATGAGATCGGCCCCGGCTTCGTCGGCCATGCGCGCGCTGGGGGCGTCGTAGGCGGTGAGCATGACCAGCGGGTCGGTGCCACCGCTGCGCTTGCGATGGCTGATAACGGGAGCAGTGAGCTTCGAGCCCATGTTGTTCTCCTTCCCCGTCCAGCGCACTTCGGCTGCCGGCGGTTGCCGCCTACTGTAGTCCACCGCCCCGGCACCGGTGCCAACCCCTCGCCTGCAAATGCCCCGTGTTTGGCCACTAGTGTGCCAGCCATGGATGATTTGTTGGACCGGACCGATGCGGTGGGGCTGGCCGATGCCATACGGGCCGGGGAGGTGTCGGAGGCCGAGGTGCTGGAGGCCACCATGGCCCGCATCGACGAGCGCAACCCCGAGATGAACGCCGTCACCACGGTGGTGGAGCCGGAGCCGGCCGCCGACGGGCGGCTGCGGGGGGTGCCGTTCGCCATCAAAGACCTGCACTTCGCCATGCGGGGCACGGTGGCCACCCACGGGTCGCGGTACTTCGCGGATGCCCCGGTGGACGACCACGACGCCGAGGTGGTGAGCCGCTACCGGGCGGCGGGGATGGTGCTGGTGGGCCGCACCAACTCGCCCGAGCTCGGCCTGTCCACCACCACCGAGCCGGCACTGTTCGGCCCGTGCGCCAACCCACTGGACCCTGGTCGCAGCGCGGGCGGTTCCAGCGGCGGGGCGGCATCGGCGGTGGCCTCGGGGATGTTGACGGTGGCCCACGCCTCCGACGGGGGCGGCTCCATCCGCATACCGGCGTCGGCCTGCGGGCTGTTCGGGCTCAAGCCCAGCCGGGGCCGGGTGAGCTTCGGCCCCGACGCCGGGGAGAACTGGAGCGGCTACTCCACCACCCATGTGGTGTCTCGCACGGTGCGCGACAGCGCCGTGCTGTTAGACCTCACCTCCGGTCTGGCCCCCGGCGACCCCTACGTGGCCCCTGCGCCCGACGGGACCTTCGAGGCGGCTCTTGCGCCGCCGCTGCCCTCGCTGCGGATCGCGGTGTGGGATGGATCGGCCAACGGCATCGAGCTCGATGCCACCGCCCGGAGAGCGCTGGACGCCGCGGTGGCGCTGTGCGAGGAGCTGGGCCACCGCCTGGAAGAGGAGACCGATTTGCCGGTGCGCCGGGGAATGGGCGGGCCCCAGGGCGTGATCACCTCAGCGAACATCGCCGCCATGATGGCCCGGCGCGAGGCCGCTTGCGGGCGGCCCCCCGGCGCCGACGACCTGGAGCCGGTGGCCGCCTCCCTGGCCGCTAGGGGCGCCACGCTGACCGGGCCCGAGTACGCCCAGGCGATTCTGGACAGCCACCTGATGGGCCGGCTCATGGGCGACTACCACGGGTCGGGCATCGACATGGTGCTCACCCCCACGCTGGCCCGGGTGCCGCCGCGGTTGGGCGAGCTGGTGGCCACCGAAGACGACGTGGCCGAATGGGGCGCCCGCCAGGGGGCCTACAGCCCGTTCTGCGCCATGGCGAATGCCACCGGCCAGCCGGCCATGTCGGTGCCCCTTCACTGGGACGACCAGGGCCTCACGGTGGGCAGCCACTTCATCGCCCCCTACGGGGCCGAGGCGCTGCTGTTGCGGCTGGCCGCCCAGCTTGAGGAGGCCCGGCCCTTCTGGCCCCAGCCCCGCTAGCTCAGGTGCCCACCCGGCGGGCGTGGGCTCAGGCGACTGGCTGGCGACTAGCCGGCGGTCAGCGGGGTTGCAGCACGTAGCTGCGCAGGAGGTGGTTCCAGTGGCAGTCGGGGCACACCTCCACCTCGTAGCAGGTGAAGCGGCCCTTGCGCCGGGCCAGCTTGGCGATCTCCGCCGGGTAGCTGATGCAGCGCCCGAACGCCGGTAGGCGGGGTCCGAACACGTACGACACCAGCGACAGCTCGTCGCCGTAGCACACCGGGCACGGCTCGCCAGCGGCGGTGCCCACCTCCCGGCCGGCCCGCACCAACTCCGGATGGGCGTCGCACACCTCGTCGGCCATCCGGGTTCCGCTCTTGAGGCGGTGCAGCACATGGGCCCGCACGAGGCGATAGTCCACCGTTGAGGCGGGCTCGGGTTGAACCCCTACTGCTGCGGCCATTGGTTCGGCCATGGCGACAGAGTAGCCACATCTGCCAAGCGCGTTGCTTAACTTCTCTCCGACACGGCCAGCCGATTTTCCGCTAAAATCCGGCGGCTTTGCTCTGCGGGCAGATGCCCCTTCTGGACGCTTCGACCTTCGCCAGCCGACTTTTTCCGGCGGTTCCACCCGTGCAGCGGAAGGGCCATTTGTCATCGGCAACCACTACTGTGAGGCCATGGTGAGAGCTGTGCCGCGACCCCGATTTGTTGTCGGGCTGATAGCCGGCCGAGCACCGAGACCGCAGCCATGAGCGGAGCACTCGACGGCATTCGGGTCCTCGATCTGACCACCCGGATGGCCGAGGCCGCCGGCAAGACGATGGCCGACCTCGGTGCCGAGGTCATCAAGGTGGAGCCGGTGGTGGGGTGCGACGCCCGCACCACACCGCCGTTCGCCGCCGACGGCCGCTCGCTGTTCTGGGAGGCGTGGGGCCTGGGCAAGCACAGCGTGGTGTGCGATGTGGAGATTCCCCGGGCCCGCGACCAGTTACGGGCGCTGGTGGCGGGCGCCGATGTGCTGTTGGAGTCGTTCGCCCCCGGCTACATGGCCGGTTTGGGCCTAGGTCCCGACGAGCTGGCCGCCATCAACCCCAGGTTGGTGTACGTGTCGGTGACCCCGTTCGGCGCCGACACCCCCGACGCTGAGATGCCCATGACCGACCTCACCTTGTCGGCCGCCGGTGGGCTGTTGGCCATGCAGGGCGACCACGACCGGGTTCCCACCCCGGTGGGCTTTCCCGAGACGTCGTTTCTGGGGGCGATGCAGGCCGTGGCCGACGCCATCATGGCGCTGTGCGAGCGCGACCGCAGCGGACTGGGCCAGCACCTCGACAGCTCCATCCAGGCGGCGGTGATGTGGTCGCTGATGTCGATCACCAGCCATGCCGCTTTGGGAGAGGACTTTCCCGGCCGGGGCGACGACCGGGCCGAGGTGACCCACCCCGAGATCGTGCCCGGCCTGCGGATGCCGTTCATCGAGCCCTGCGCCGATGGATATGTGGGCATGACCCTGGTGCTGGGCGACCAGGGCAACCGGGGGATGAAGTCGCTCATGGCGTGGGTGATCGCCGAGGGCGCCCTCGACGACGACCTGGCCGAGGTGGACTGGGAGCGGTGGCTCGACATGCTGGGCGACCAGACGCTGAGCGTGGCCGACGCTGGCCGGGCCCTCGATCAGATGCTGGCCTTCCTCAAGACCAAGACCCAGGCCGAGATCCAGGAGCAGGCGGTGGCCGGCAAGATGCTGGTGTCCCCCTGCTACACCCCCGCCCATCTGGCCGACGATCCCCAGCTGGATGCTCGGGACTTCTGGGTGGAGGTGGACGGCGCGGTTCATGCCGGGCCGTTCGCCCGCCTGTCGGCCACCCCTATTGCCTTGCGCCACCCCGCCCCCGCCCTGGGCCAGCACCAGCGGCTGGTGGATGTCGTGTCGCCGGTTCCCGCCGCGGAGGCCCCCAGCACGGTGTGGGCCGCTCTCCGGGGGGCGCTGTTCGAAGGATTAAAGGTGGCCGATCTGTCGTGGATCGCCGCGGGACCGCTCATCGCCAAGGATCTGGCCAATTTGGGGGCCACCGTGATCCGGGTGGAGACCGAGGCCCGCCTCGACACCCTGCGCTGGATCCCACCCCATTTGCCCCACGCCTCGCCCATGAGCGCCGGGCACCCCATGGCCAACATGAACCAGTCGAAGCTCGGCCTGGGGCTCAACTACACCATTCCCGAGGCCAAAGCGGTCATCGACCGGATGATCGAGTGGGCCGACGTGGTGGTGGAGAACTACACCCCCGGCACCGCCGACCGCCTGGGCTTCGGCTACGAGCATGTGCGGGAGCTCAACCCCGCCGCAGTGATGCTGTCGAGCTGTATGAGGGGCCAGACCGGTCCCGAGGCCCGCCACACCGGGTTCGGGCTGCACGGGGCCTGTTTGGGCGGCTTCACCGCCATCACCGGCTGGCCTGATCGGCGGCCCCATCCGCCCTGGGGGGCCTACACCGACTTCATCTCCCCCCGCTATGCCCTCTCTGCGCTGGGCGCGGCCTTGCACCACCGCAACCGCACTGGTCAGGGCCAGTACATCGACCTCTCCCAGATCGAAGCCTCTATCCACTTTCTGGCGCCTTTGGTGCTGGAGTACCGCGACAGAGGCAGGGCGCGCACCCGGCCCGGAACCGACTCCGAGCGGGCCGCCCCCCACGGAGTGTTCCGCACCACCGGCACCGAGCGCTTCTGCGCCGTCGCGGTGGAGACCGATGAGCAGTGGGAGGCGCTGCGCTCGGTGGTGCCCGACTTGGGCATGGTGGACGACCGGTGGTCGGAGATGGGAATCGCCAACGCCGAGGAATTGTTGACGGGCTGGTTCGCCGAACAGGACGCCTTCGAGGCCGCCCAGAAGCTGCGGGCCCGGGGGGTGCCCGCCTATGCCGTCCTGCGGGCCAGCGACTTCTACGCCGACCCCAACTTGGTGGCCCGGGAGTTCTTCATCGAGCTCGACCACGGTGCCATCGGCAAGATGACCTTCGACGGTCCGGTCACCCTGTTCTCCGCCACCCCCGCCCGCCCCTGGCGGGCCGGCCCCCTGGTGGGCGAGCACACCCAGCAGGTGATGTCGGAGGTTCTCGGCTTCTCCGACGACGAGATATCCGCCCTGGCCGCCACCGGCGCCCTCACCTAGCCGACGCCCACCGACCCGAGGAGGCCTGCCATGACCGCCACCGAGCCTGATCGGACCCCGGCCGACCGGTCGGTGTATGAGCGCCTCGCTCTGCATCTGCCCAACGACATCGGCATCGGCAGCGCTCTCATCACCATGGTGGAGCCCCACGAGGGCTGCGAATACGAGTACAACCGCTGGTACGAAGACGACCACTTCTTCTCCGGGGCCATGCACGGCCCCTGGGTGTACGCCGGTCGGCGCTGGGTGGCGCCCCGGGCGCTGCGCGACCTGCGTCCTGCTGTCGACGAACCGGCGTTCGAGCCAGCCGACGCCGGCTGCTACATCTCGCTGTACTGGAGCACGCCGGGCCACGAGGACGACACCGAGCGGTGGAGCTTTCTGGCCATGGCCGAGGCCCTCATGCCCCACGGCCGGGGCTTTCCCCAGCGCGACCACGTCTACACCGCCTTCCACCACTACCGCTTCGGCGTGGTGCGCCCCGGCAGCGGCCCTATGAAGCCCCATCTGGCCCTCAACCACCCCTTCGCCGGCCTGGTGGTAGAGGTGGTGGACGCCGCCACCGTCGCCGACCAGGAGGCCCTCGAGCAGTGGCTGGTCCGCGACCACCTGCCCTCGGTGCTGCTGGGCTCGCCCGCGGTGATGTGCCTGGCCTTCGCCCCCCGGGAGTTCGCCCAGGGCCGCATCGAGCAGCCCGGCACCCCGCCAGTGGCCCCCACCGCCAAGGTGGGCCAGCGCCTGTGTCTGCTGTGGTTCTTGGAGCAGGACCCCGCCGAGGTGTTCCCCGCCGCCTTCGCCTCCCACCACAACGCCCTGTCCGCCCACCCCAAAGTCTCGCTGGCCCTGTCGGCCCCCTTCATCCCCACCATCCCCGGCACCGACGCCTACGTCGACCAACTCCGCTGACCAGGGGAAATGACGACTGCTACTAATTTGACATCAATTAGTATCGTTTAGTACTTCACTGATGGCATTTGCGATTTCGTTGGCTTGGTCTGCCTCCTGGGTCTCCATGAGGGCGCGGAGCCGGTCTTGCAAGTCGTCGGCAGCATGGAACTCGAATTTGTTACCTGCTCTGCTCTTTGACAGGAGTCCGAGTTCTTCAAGTGCGAGCAAATCGGTGCGGGCTGATTGGTACACCACCCGGTGGAGTTGTGCCTGGCCTCGGATTGTGAATGACTGGTACGGGTCATTCAAGGCGTCGCTGATTATGGAAAGCTGACGGTTATTGAGCCCTGAGACGCTGTGCAGGCGCTGCTTGGTCTCAGCGATCTCCGCTGTTTTTCGAGTCAAGTAATCCCGCAAGCTATCGATGGCTCGTTCGATCACCTCTAGCTGATCGAAAACGAAGTAGGTGGCGTCGTTGTGATCGGTTTCTGCCTTCAGATAGGACTTCTTGTACTGCCCTGGTGCCTTGCGCAGAATGGCGGAGATGGAGATGTACTGGGTCAGCCAATATCCCGACCGCAGCATGGACCAATAGAACAGGGCACGGGCGGTTCGCCCGTTGCCGTCGACAAACGGGTGGTCATAGCCCACCCAATAGTGGACCAGGATGGCTCGAACCACAGGATGCAGGAACCCTTCGACATTTTCGCAGTTGGCAAAGGCGCAGAGCTGTTCTAGCCGCTCTGGCAATTCCTCGGCGGGCGGTGGCCTATGCAGCACTGTGTCATCGGAGTCAACAACAAAGACTCGGTCTTCCCCGGGCAGCTGAAGACGACCAGCTTCCGACTCATCTTCCAAGGTGCCATCGATGACGATGCGGTGAAGTTCCAAAACGTCTTCTGGAGTCAGTGTGGTGCCATCGCGGGCTAGTTCTTCGGCTGCCAACATTGCATTGAAGTTGTTGGACACCATGCGCTCCCCGTGGGTTCGGGGGCGTCGCTGGGTCCGCAGCATCTCCTTCGCCGCTCTTCGGGTGGTTGCTGCGCCTTCCAGGAGGCTGGAGGTGATGGCCTCCTCCATGAGGGAAGAAATCACATAGCGGTTGCTAGATCCCACGTTGGTAACCGGGTCATCAGTCTGAATCTGGCCACTGGCGTACTTGTCAATGTTGTGGACCATTTCCTGAATGCGGTCGATGTTGGAGAACCGGAATGGCTCCCCCTTCACACTGGTCAGAGGCAGCGGGCGGGCAATTGCGGACCGACTGTACGCAGTTCCCATCCACCATTCGCCAAGGGTGAGGCCATCGGGCGGAGTCCGGTGCCGCATCTCGTCCCAGTGAAGGTACCGGCCTTTGGGGTCGACCGGCTTTCCTGACGTCAGCACCTCAATCACGCGGTGCTGGTCTTCTGGAGCGACTTCAGAGGCCAGATAAGTCCAAGTTGGAGGTATGAGCACCTTTGCCACGGGGTCACTCTAGAGCCGGTGAACCAGTATTACTACTAAATTAGTACCTATTAGTAGTAATTAGTACCTCCAATTGGCTGGCTGCGGTTCATCTCCCACCTTGGAACTACCATCGCCTATGTGACTGTGGAAACCCATTACCGGACCTGTCCGCTGTGTGAGGCCATGTGCGGGCTGGAGATCAAGACCGAGGGTGAGAAGGTGCTGCCCCCCATTCGGGCCGACCGCGACGACGTGTGGAGCAAGGGCTTCATCTGCCCCAAGGGCACCACGCTGGGCCACCTGCACGAGGACCCCGACCGGGTGCGGGTGCCGCTGGTCAAAGACGAGAACGGCACCTTCCAGAAGGCCACCTGGGAGGAGGCCTACGCCCGCTGCGAGGAACTGCTCCACGGCGTGCGCAACACCCACGGTGTTGATGCCATGACCTACTACATCGGCAACCCCGCGGCCCACAACTTCTCCATCAGCCGCTATGTGGGCGCGCTGGTCATGCAGTCGGGCGTGCAGATGGGCTATTCGGCCGGCACCGTCGACCAGTGGCCCAAGAACGTGTCGTCGGAGTGCATGTACGGCAACTCCTGGACCTTCCCCACCCCCGACATCATGCGCACCCAGTACCTGGTGGTGATGGGGGCCAACCCCCACGCCTCCCAGGGCAGCCTGTTGGCCTGTCCCGACGTGCTGGGCGAGATGGACAAGATCCGCGAGCGGGGCGGCAAGTGCGTGGTGGTAGACCCCCGCCGCACCGGCACCTGCGACCACGCCGATGAGTGGGTTCCCATCACGCCGGGCACCGACGCCGCCTTCCTGCTGGCCCTGTGCCATGTGCTGTTCGACGAGGGCTTGGTGGATCTGGGCACCATGGCAAACCACGTCAACGGTCTCGACGCGGTGCGGTCCCTGGTGGCCGACTGGACCCCGGAGAAGGTGGCCGACACCACCCAGGTGCCGGCCGAGACCACCCGGCGGCTGGCCCGGGAGATCGCCGCGGCCGACAGCGCGTGTGTGTACGGGCGCATCGGATTGTGCAACCAGGAGTTCGGCACGCTGGCCTCGTGGCTCATCGACGTGGTGAACCTGCTCACCGCCAACTTCGACGTGCCCGGCGGGATGATGTTCGGCAACCCCGTGGCCCCGGCCATGGTCACCCTCAACTTCGAAGCACCCAAAGAGCCCGAGTTCGGCCGCTGGCACAGCCGGGTGCGGGGCGCCCCCGAGGTGCTGGGCCAGGTGCCGGTGTCGTGCCTGTCCGAGGAGATCATGACCCCGGACGAGGGCCAGATAAAGGCGCTGGTGGTGGTGGCCGGCAACCCGGTGATCAGCTCGCCCGAGGCCGGCCGCCTGGATGAGGCGCTGCCCATGCTGGATGCCATGATCTGCATCGACAATTGGGTCAACGCCACCACCCGCCACGCCGATGTGATCCTGCCCGGGCTGTCCCCGCTGGAGCAGCCCCACTGGGACGAGATGATCTGGTCGTGGGCCGCCCGCACCGCGGGCAACTGGTC
>JAPOVT010000018.1 GCA_026708015.1 bacterium | reverse complement strand
CCCGCACCCAACACCCCAAAAACAGACTCAACCCAATTCTCATGAACAATCAGGGCTAGGAGAGCCACAAATGTCTTGTAGGCGCTGTTGTGGACGAACCCTTCTCGGTCAGTCGTTTCTACCAGCCCCTGGTTGCGCTCGGCCGAGATATTGATATAGCCAATCGTGTTTGCCGGACGAAGAGCGCGGAAGCTGCGCGCCCTAGTGAAACCTGCACCCAGTCCCAGCCAGTCTCCGGCTACGCGAACGCCGAAGCCGTCGCGATAGACGCGTACTCCGGCGAGATCCTTCATTAGACCCCTGTATTCTGCCTCAGTAGCGAATACTTGACCCTCGACATCGTTGTCAAGAAGGTATTCGTCAACGACCTCCTGCACCTCGAAGCGTCCAAGGCTAAAGCTCTCAAAAGATGCATCGAACGGCCCGGGCGTATCGCCCCCAGCCGCCGGAGCAACACCGGCATCCAGATCATCGATACCTAGCTCAAATTCAAATCGTGCCACCTGAGAAGATGAGGATGGTTTAATGAGCCCTAGATCTCTGGCTCCTGAATCACTCTTCAGGAATTGGTAAAGCCGCTCACCACCGTCGGCTACAACTAGTGACCGCCACTCGTCCTGGTCTTTTCGATCAGGGCGGAGGAATGTGGCACGTACAGAACCATTGACGCGCAAGCTTGTCTCATCAAACTTGATGTGCCATGAACTGAGTGCAGCCCGCCGAACGATTCGGTCTACCTGGGTGAGCTCGACAGGAGCGTCATCCACACGGACATCTAAGGAAAAGTTCTTAGGCGGGTCAAAAGGCGAGACCAATTTTGACAGTTCGGCTCCGAGACGGTTCTTCCCGTCGCCGCGCCATTCAGCGGAGTCTTTCAGTCCCTCGATCATCAGTCTGGTGCCGGCGGGCTCTTTCTCGACGTCTTCTAGTCGGAATTCGACTTCATCGAGACGGTCCACACTGTCGTAAGCGCGCCAATCGATTACCAGCTCACGGCCCGGAACTGGTTCACGAGAGCGCTTCTTGTCAGGCCTTTGATCTTCGAAGGTTCGGATTGTGAGCCGGTGACCAAGACGTTGCGTGCCAAGACGTCCCACCCCCTTATCGCCTAACGGAACCCGGTGGTGCCGCAAGGTCTTTTTCCCTGACTCTTTCATCGCTGCCTTCGGAGAGACCGAGATTGTTAGCCACCCATGCCTGATGGTCTGCTCGCTCATGCCGGTGCCGTTGTCCTCTACAACGATCCGGCCTTGAAGGTCTGCCTCTTTGACGTGGGTGTTCACTTCAACTGTTACCAGAGTCGCATCCGCGTCGTAGGAGTTCTTGACCAACTCCAGCAGGGCTTGTACTGGATCGGTTACAAGGCTCTCCCCGAGTTGGAATACAACACGCGGGTGGACTCCGAGGGTAAGTCTGTTCATGTTGGAAGTCTCATGACGAGCATCCACTCCGAATCCATTCTGGAAGCGAAGTTGTTCCGGGAGGCCATCCGTCTGGCTTTCGGAAGCTTTCTGGGTACGGCAGCGACTACCACAGCCCCCTTATGCGCCACGATGTCCTGGACGATCCGTGCGGTCGGCACCTGCATCCCGCTTACGGTCCGATCTCCGATCGTGACGACGACATGGGATCCGGGTGCGAGCATTTGTAACGCACTATCGAATGCCAGGTCTAGATCGCTAAGGAAAGCTCCGACCTTGTCTGCGTGATCTGGCCTGATTTCGCTCAACTGATCCAGGGTCGCTCTCGCAGCTTCTGATTTGTATCCAATGCCAATGGCCCGCCTGTGGCCATTTCGTCGAAGGCCTCCCAGACTGATGCTGTCGATTGCGCTTGGCCCCGAGACAGCTGAACGGTCCAGAGCGCCGGTGTCAGACAGCTGGATCCATTGCAGGGGCAGGTACGCGTGCTGTCCGTAGGTGATGGTGGAGTGGTTGTCGCCGTATGGAGGCGATGTGACGAGGACGTTCGGGCTTCTCGTTTCCCCAATCAAGTTGGCGGTAGCGATGTCTTCAAGGACGACCTCTATTTGCGAGGTTGGCCACCCGCGTCGTATGTGTCCGGCTTTCCCAAGCGCCTCTGACTCAGCCGAAAGCAGCCCAAGGTTACGTTCGGCGATTCGCTCAAAGGTCTCCACGGCATCCGTTGGAATCCGATCTTGAGCAGGCTTGATATGCAATTTCACTGTCGAGAGGCGGCTGTTGCTCGTCAATCGAACAGTCTCAGCTAAAGCGACCCAAAGGAATCGCCGAACGGGCGGGGAACCTATGCGTTGAATTGCCAGGCGAAGGCTACTGAGGCCCTCGATGACCTCGGGTTCGAACCATTTGCGGACGTTCGGAAACCAGTGACTTGCTGGATATCTGGATCGTCCGACCTGTGACAGGACTTTAGCGATTGCGGCTGCTGTAGCAGCGGGGAAGAAGGGGCCTCCCTTTGTCCGGCAAAGCATTGCAGCCAGTGGATTGACGTCTACAGCAGTCACATCCCATCCGCGTGCCACAGCTTCTGTCACAACCGTGCCTGAGCCTGCAAAGGGATCAAGCAGATGAATCCGGTCTCGGCGGTTAGCGGCCACCTCGTCGAGTGCGCGGCCAACCATGTTTGGCACCATCATGGCCGGATACTGAAAATAGCCATGTGCAAAGTTGCGGCGAGACGTTCCTCCGAAGTCCCAGAACTGTGGATTCGAGGCGACGAGGTTACGGAGGCTATCCCGCAGCGCAATGTCGGCTGGGCAAGCTAACTGGGACTCCACAGGCAGCCACTGGGCCCCCAAGTTCGCGTCTTGGTTGCATCTCCGTGACTGAGGCCGCGTCGCCACCCCAGCGGTCCGAATCACTGTTGAATCCTAACTTGAGGCTGCTGTTTGGTTGGGGAAGGGGGTGAAGTATAGGGACGTTGGGTGTCAGATTCGTTTTGTAGTAGTAGAGGAATGTGAATAATGTTACTTATATTTTAGTTATTGTCAATATAAAACAAGATGAATTCGTTTATCCTCGCTTATTCAGGTAGATGTTGTCACAGGGGTTGGTATACTTGCATCCATGGAGTTTGGGCCTCTTGAACAGGGGAAACGGGCTGATTGTTGGCCATCCGAGCCGGTTTGGCCGGAGGCGGTTGATGTCGCCGTCCTGTCGTTGTCCGAGCTGCGGGAGCGGCTGGGGCTGATCAAGAAGGCAGAGGCACGGCTGGCGGCTATGAAGACGGCCACATTGGCTGCGTACTCCAGTAGGGCCGGCGAGGGTTTGGCTCGCCGGGTGGCTCTGGAAGAGCTTCAAGCCTCCAAGCAGCAGGCCCGCCGGGAGGTGGAGACGGCCTTTCAGTTCTCCCAGGTTCCCGAGACTCTCGATGCGTTGGGTGCTGGGGAGATTCCCGCGGCACACGCCACCCAGATTGCCAAGGCTGCTTCGCAGGGGCCGGTCGACGAGGCAGTGCTAGTCGAGGCCGCCAAGCGTGAAGATTTCGGCACTTTCTCGCGCACGTTGCGAGACCACCAGCACGAGCAGTCGCCCGATGACGGCAAGTCGTTGATGGCCAAGCAACGGAAGCGCCGTGATTTGAGCTTCTTCAAGTCGCCTGATGACGGCATGTTTATCTTGAACGGCCGGTTCGACCCGGTCGCCGGGAACCGGATCGAGGCCGCGCTGGCCGACGAGGTGCGCCGTTTGCGCAACGACCAGGGCGACACAGCTGCCGACGATCAGATTTCGTTCGGCCAGCGGATGGCCGATGCGCTCGAGGATCTGGTCTGTGCCGACACCGGCGACCGCAAGCCCCACGGCACCACGTTGATCCTGACCGCCGAGTGGGATGCTCTCAACCAGAAGCTGGCCAATGCTCGCCTGCTCGACGGCACGCCCCTGCCAATCTCCGAGGCCCTTCGGCTGGCTTGCAACGCCGACATTCTGCCCTCGGTGTTCGACACAAAGAACCAGGAGCTCTGGGTGGGGCGCAAACTCCGCTTGGCCACCGAAGCCCAGCGGGCTGCCCTCATCATCCGGGACAAGCACTGCATCGGTTGCGGACGATCAGCGGTGTGGTGCGAAGCCCACCACATCGAAGAGTGGCTGACAGGCGGCCGCACCGACATCGACAACCTGGTGCTTGTGTGCAAGAGCTGCCACCACAACATCCATGACGACGGCTGGACAGTCAGCCGAGACCGAAACGGGGCCTACGAATTGCGACCACCGCCATCGCCATATGCCGACATCCCCCCTGGCCGGGCCTGCTCGGGGCCACGGCCCAAGCGATACGCCGACCTCCAACCCGGTCGGGCTCGCTCGGGGCCAGCCGATGCCTCATCGCAATCCAGATCCGATGCCCTTGCCGATCCCTTCCCCGATGATGGTGTCACCACCTGGCAACCTGAAGGTTCCAAGCAGTTGCTGTTGAACTGACGCAGCGCTGGGATGCCCCTTCGCGGCAATTATGACCGGCACAAGACTCCTGGCTTTGGACCAACACAGCGCTGGGCAAGCTCCATTGCCCGGGGCGTGCTGTCGCTGGGTCGGGCCATACTGGGGGGATGCCGGAGGAGTTCTCGGATTCAAGACCTCGGCGAATTCGGGATTGGGAGGTGGCCGGGGGAGTGGTGCTGCGCGGGGATCAGTTGCTTTTGGTGCGCAACCGGCGCCGCAACGACTCGGTGGAATGGAGCACGCCCGGCGGGGTGGTCGATCCGGGTGAGACCATGCTGGAGGCGCTGGGCCGGGAGGTGCAAGAGGAAACCGGGATCCAGGTTCATCTCTGGGAAGGCCCGCTGTATGAGATAACCGTGGATTTCACCGACCTCGGGTGGCGGCTTCGGGTGGAGACCCACCGGGCGGTGGATTGGAACGGCGAGATCGTGCTGGAAGACCCCGACGGCATCGTGGAGCACGCCGACTTCTATCACCCCGACGAGTGCGAGGTCCGCTTGGTCCAGAGTCCCCGCTGGGTGCGGGAGCCGCTGATGGAGTGGTGTCGCCAGCGTCCCGACCAGAAGCTGATCTACCGCTATCAGGTGACTGGCACCGAGATCGACGGTCTCGCGGTCACCAGGCTGTAGTCACGGTGATGGGGAACTCGAGCGGCACCGGAGGGAATGCGCGGTCGGGGTCCATCTTGCACGTGGACATGGACGCCTTCTTCGTGTCCGTGGAGCAGCTTCGCCACCCCGAATTGCGAGGTCTGCCCTTGGCGGTGGGCGGACCGGGCATTCGGGGGGTGGTGGCATCGGCCTCCTACGAAGCTCGGTCCTTCGGGGTGCACTCAGCCATGCCGGCGATTCAGGCCCGCCGTCTGTGTCCGGAGATTGTGTTCTTGCCCGGCGACCACGAGCTGTACTCCGAGGTGAGCGACCGCATCATGGTTATCCTGCGGTCGTTCACGCCGCTGGTGGAGCCCCTGTCGGTAGACGAGGCGTTCTTGGACGTGTCTGGTGCCCATGACTCACCGGTGGAAATCGGCCATCTGATCAGACGTCAGGTTCGCGATGACGAGGGCATTAACTGCGCGGTTGGGGTGGCCGCGGTCAAGTTCTTGGCCAAGCTGGGGTCCAAACTGGCCAAGCCCGAGCCCACGCCCCAAGGGCCGTCAGGCGGCGTTGGCGTGTTTGAGGTACCGGTCGGCGAGGAGCGGGCATTCCTGTCGCCCCGCCCGGTGAGCGACATCTGGGGAGTGGGCCCGGCCACGCTGGCCCACCTCAACCGCATCGGAATATCCACCATTGGCGAGTTGGCCGACTTCTCCCTCGATCGGCTGGCCGCGGTCGTCGGCAACGCCCACAGTCGGCATCTTCACGATCTGGCCAACGCCGTCGACCCCCGACCGGTTGTTTCCAACACAGTGCCCAAGTCAATGAGCCGGGAACAGACGTTTTCCCGCGATCTGCACACCCACGAGGACCTCGGCGCGGCGATAGTAACCCTGAGCGACTCAGTGGCATCCCGCCTTCGGGCCGCTGAATTGGCGGGACGCACGGTCACCCTCAAGATCTGCTTCGGGGACTTCAACACCATCACCCGGTCTCACACGCTGACCAGCCCGGTCGACTCCGGAGTAGTGCTGGCCCGGGAGGCCAAGCGGCTGCTGAAGGCAGTGGATGTCGCCTCCGGCGTGCGCCTCATTGGGGTGGGGGTGTCGGAGTTGGAAGAACCCGGCCAGCGCCAGCTGTCCCTGGAGGACGCCAGTGCCCCTTCATGGCACGACGTCGATCGGGCCGTCGACCGCATCAGGGGACGCTTCGGGACCGAGGCCATCCAAACCGGAGGTGCTGCCGACTCCGGTCTCCGAGGCAATGGCTGGAATCGGCCGAACTAGTGGTATGTCTCGGGCCGTGCATCGCCGGTCGCTGGCATTGTCTGACAGGTCGACCTGTGAGACACTTAGACAGTGCCACTTTCCGAGGACGAGCAACGCATCCTTAGCGAAATAGAGGAACGGCTCTATGAAACCGACCCTGCGCTGGCACGCGAGGTCGGACGAACTACGGTGTTCACCCACCCTGCCCGCAATCTCCGACTCGCGATTCTGGGATGCATTGTCGGGTTGATATTCATGATCCTGACCCTCTCCACTTCGTATTGGCTGTCTTTCCTGGGCTTTTTGGTCATGCTGGCCGCTTCGCTATGGGGATGGAGCAATCTGCGTCAATTGGGGCGATTCGGCCTTCAGCAGATCAGCGACAGCATCAACCGAGGTGACGTGAGCACCTTTCTGCGGTCGCCGGGCCGCCGTATTCTCAACCGCTTGCGCCGCGGCGACGCCGAGCGGCCCTGAACACCCATTCGCTGGTGCGGTCAGGGGCCAATAGTCCAGTTGGGGCTGCGCTGTGGCCGCCGTCGTGAGTTCAAAAGCGGCCGAGGATTGAACGCCGCAGCGAGTCTCTGCCACCACCTCACCCTGAAGTTGACCTCGGAGCGCACCGATAGCGACCAGGTCCGGGCCAGCCACTGGTTGTGATCGGTGGGCTCTGACGGGGCGAAGCTCGCGGCAGCGGCCAACTCGCCCAGTTGCCGCAAGTCGGGACTGTGAAGCGGGACTTGCTCTATGGCCCGGCGGGCGAATTCGGCATAGGTCTCGTCGGGCCGGGGGTTCATGTTGATGAGCGCCAACGACTCCACGGTCTCGGTCCACATCAGCCTGATCTTTCCCCGGTTCCCGGTGATCTTCAGGAACTGCCGCCGGCTTTGGAACTTGCGGAGCCAGGGAATTAGCAAGATCAGCACGACGGCGAGCGAGGGGGCCAGAATGGCAATCCACGTCTTCCAGGTGAATCCGCCCCGGTCGCCGGAGGACTCGGCCCGCGTGTCGCCGAACTCCGGCAAGTCAGGGGGGAACAGGCTCTCGAAATCGGTCGAAGGCTCTAGAGGGCTGAAGGGTTCAGGGGCTGGTTCTTCCTCCAGTCCCTCCAGATCGGGGCCGCTGACCGCTTGGGCCTCGGCCAAACCGGTGTAGTTCTGGGCACCGGGGGCACCCCGGCCCGGCGTGGGTTCGAAGGCCACCCATCCCACCTCGGCCAAATGCACCTCAGGCCAGGCATGGGCGTGTTTCCCCTGAACCAGGTAGAGGTTGGGATCGTTTGGATCGGCCTCGCCCACGGTGAAGCCCACCGCGACCCTGGCCGGCAGGCCCACTGAACGGGCCATGGCCGCAAAGGTCCCGGCGAACTGCTCGCAATAGCCCCTACGGGTGCTCAGGAACTCTTCGATCCGGTTTCCGGAATGGCCGGTGGCCACTCTTGCGTCGTACACGAAGCCCCCATTGCGGAAGAAGCTCTGAAGGGCCAAAGCCTGCTCGTAACCCGATTCGGCTCCTTCGGTCAGCTGGGCGGCCAGTTCCCGAACCGGGTGGCTGAAATCCGACGGCAGCGAGGTAAAGGACTCCACCGGTGATTCCAGAGCGGCTTGGAGGGGGATGGCTTTGAGGGTTTCGGGATCGAATCGGGGCAGAGCCGAGGTGACGGTGTAGGAGAGGTCATTGGAGTTGGCCAGAGAGCGGCCCACGATGAGCGTTGAGGACAAGGGCTCATAGCTGATGTCCCCGCTGCCAACGTCACTGGTGGCCGAAGCCACCGACCGAGGTTCGAATGCTGCGGGCAGCCAGACCGCGCCGAGCCGTTCGATGCTGAACTCCTGCACCGACTCCTGCACGCTGGAGCCCGACTGGAACAGCGATGGCAACTGCGTCGGGCGAGCGGCATAGTCGGCCCGAGAAGTCCACACTTGTCCGTCGAACTCGTCTAGGGCGGTGAGGCGCCAGTATGACCGCTCCTCAGCCCTTACCCGGAACATCACCGTCTCGGCCTGACTCACCAGTCGGCCCCTGATGTCCACCAGCGGGCTGATCACCACCCGGCCCGAGCTTCTCCGGCCCCGCTCGACGGCCTCGCTCAAGTCGACCAGTGGGTCGTCGTTGCTGCCGAGAACCGGACCTGCGGCCAGAGCCCCTGCCAATGCCACCGCGGCGACGGCTGCGCCACCGCCCAACAGTGCCCGGCGGCCGCTAGAAGCCCGGCCCTCGCCCCCCAGCCATGCCGCGCCTGCGGTGCGGGCCACCACCCGGTGAATCGTGACGAACAGCAGCAGGGCCGCGGTGAACAACCCGATAGTGAGAACGCTGTTCTCGTCAGTGCCCACCAGGCCGGTGAAGCAGATGGCGACAATCGGCAGCACCATGGGCTCGAACAGGGCCCGCATCCTCATCGCCATCCAGTCGTTGAAGAATGCCAGCAGCCAGACCGCCGCCATGGCGCTCACGGTGAACCCATCAACCGGCTCCACCGGCGGGCTGAGCTCGCCGAAATTGGTCCAGGCTCGCTCCAGATCGTCGGCCAAGGCCGATTGGGTGTCTGCGGCGGGCAGACCCCAATAGGCAGTGTCCCAATACCGAGTCCAGGTGATCGCCAGGATCAGCCCGACCGCGCCGGACAAAGCCGAAACCAGCATTCCCCAGCCGATGCGGCGAACCGTCAGGGCCAGCAGATGGCCCGCGGCCGCGGCGATGAACACGGGCAAAACCCAGTCGTCGCCCTCGAAGACCCGGATGAGGCTGAAGGCGGTAGCCGCCGTCAGGATCGGTCCAGTCACCTCCAATGCGGCCTGCCATCCGTTGGCGGCTCGAGGGTTGATCATGGGCGGTGTCCAGCGGTGCTAGGGGCGGTTGGGCTGGGGGTGGCCAGGGGCTCATCGCCGGTGGCGGTATGCGCTGACCACGCATCGGTGAATGCCATGGCCCCATCCACCATCAGCACGGTCGTTCCGGGGATGAACTGGTGCGGCAACTGTCCCGTATGGGCCGGATCGAAACCAGCGAACAGCACCACTGTCTTGGAGTTGAATTGGGAGCCCAGGGGCATCAAGGAACCGGACTCGGTACCGTCGACGGCGGCGGCCAGGGCCACGATGAGCCCTCCGCCGTGCTCCCGTCCCAGCTGCTCGACCGCGCCGATCAGGCTGCCGATATCGGGGCTGACCAGGGCCAAGTGCTCGTAAATCTTGTACAGGTGAGCGGAGTCGGCACCAAAGCCGCTATCGAAATCCGCGGTGGTGGCCAAACGGATCTGGTCTCCCCGATTCTGGCTTGCCCGGCAGATGCTGGCCGCGGCCGAAACCATGGCCTCGAAACGCTCCAAGCCGGCTTCGGTGTCCAACTGTGCGCTCCGGGTGTCAAGCAGAACGGTGGTGTGGGTGTGGGAGAACTCCTCGTATTGGCGCACGATCAACTCGTCGTGGTGGGCCGACGAACGCCAGTGGATGCGCCGGGGGTCGTCGCCCCTTTGAAACGGGCGCAGTCCGTAGAGTTCCTCGCCGCTTTGGGCCATGGGGCTGCGCCGAACGGCGTCGAACGAACTACCCGGCAGGCGTGGGGGAGGCCCGATGGGGTACATCGCGGGGTAGACCAGCGCCTCGGCCTGACCGCCGAGTTGGAAACGGCGGGCTGACATGCCCAGCGGGTCGGTCACCGTCAGCGCAAGCGGTCCCACTTTGACCCGACCCCGCTCCTCGGTGGGAAGCCGGTAGGCAACGGTCAGCCCCTCATCGGTCCGAACCGGTGCCACCAGCAGTTCGGGGGACTGAAAGGAGCTGGTTGAACGCCTGGTGGTGAACGAGATGTCATCGGCCAGGCGCAGCACCGGGGTGCGAACCCGTCCGGGGTTGGCCATCTCCAGCCTCACCTGGCAGTCGTCGCCGACGTGTACTTCCTGGGGTTTGAGCGAGCGGGTGACCACTCGCAGCGGCTGGCAGACTTTGACGTACGCCACCGAGAGGATTGCCACCGCCAGCCCGGCGACCCCTACCGCCAGCAATTCGTCCGAGCCGAATATCCAACCCGCGGCCACCAGCAACGCCGACCCGATTAGGAGCAGCCAGCCTGAGGTGGTGAGCACGGTGAACGAGGAGCTATTCGACCGGTGCCGGAACCGAGCCCATGACCTCGTCCACGATCTGCGCCGGTGGCGTGCCCCGGGCCCGGGCCTGGGGATTCAGCAGTAGCCGGTGGGCCAGCACCGGTATGGCCAACTGTTTCACGTCATCGGGTAGTACATAGTCGCGCCCTTGGGAGGCAGCTCGCACTCGGCTGGCCCGTTGCAGCGCGAGGGTGGCCCGGGTGGACATTCCCAAGACGAGGCTGGGGTGGTTTCGGGTGGCGTTGGCGATCTGCACCAGGTAGCGCTTGATCCCTGGGGCGGTGAACACGGCGCCGGCGTGATCGGCCAGGGCATTGACGGCCTGCGAGTCGAGCGCGGGACGAAGGGAGTCCAGCGGGTTTTTGGTTCCGTGGGCGTCGAGGATGTCCAGCTCAGCTTGTTTCGAGGGATAGCCCACCTCGATCCGCATCAAAAAGCGGTCGAGCTGGCTCTCGGGCAGCGGGTAGGTGCCCTCGTGCTCCAGCGGGTTCTGGGTGGCGATGACCATGAACGGCCGGGGGAGGCCGTGGGTGGTTCCATCGACGGTTACCTGCCGCTCGGCCATGGCCTCCAACAGCGCCGACTGCGTTTTCGGTGAGGCCCGGTTGATCTCGTCGGCCACCACGATGCCGGAGAACACCGGTCCAGGCTGGAAGTCCAGCGTGTTGGCGGCACGGTTCCAGATGGTCGCTCCCACGACGTCGGAGGGGAGCAGGTCAGGGGTGAACTGAATGCGGCCGAACTCAGCCTGCACGGTGATGGCCAGGGCCTTGGCCAGGCTGGTCTTGCCGACGCCGGGGGCGTCTTCGATCAACAGGTGCCCTTCGGCCAGCAGGCAGGTCACCGCCAAGTCAAGGACATCGGCCTTGCCCATGATGGCTCGGCCGATGTTGCCGGTGATGGATTGGAACTGCTCGGCGAACAGTCCTTCCTCCGGTTCTTGCAAAGCCATATCTTCGATTCTCTCAGGTGTTGTGAAGCTGCGGCCAACGGCTTGGCATGTCGACGAGCATCCCGTCGGGACAGGGGCCGTGGTCGCGCAGCGTTCCCCGGCGTCGGAAGGCGACGTGATAGCGCTCGGGCTGCGACGTCCAGCAGACATCGGCGACCAGCCCTGATTCGATGGCATCGTCGCAGTCCTCTAGCTCGCTGAGTCGGGCTCCCGAAAGCCAGGTGGTGCGCTGGAGCACCCATGCCGCCTCGGCCTCTTCTGGCCTCAGAACCTGTTCGCACCAGCGGACGAAGCCGCCCCTGATCGCACGACCGGAGAACGGCTCAGGCGATTCGATCTCCAGTCGGGCGGCCATCCGCCAACGGAGCACTTCAACTCCGTCTCTTTCGATCCAAGCGTCGAATGGTGGTTCCTCCCAGTCGGGCACGGTGGCGTCGTACTGGCGGGTGCCGGACTCCCCCCGGGCGGCGTGAAGCACCCCGAGGACGGCCGCATCGTAGAGGTGGGTGCATTGTTGGCGGACATCGGTCCATGCGAAGACCTCGGAAGCGGCGGTGGTCAGCGGGCAGCCCACCAGGAGTTGGAGCTGGTCGAGCGCCCCCTCGCACGGCTCCCAGGGCATTCGGGGTCCGGCCGCGTCCGCTCCGGTGATTCGCTGTCCGTCGTGGGTCAATGCGGCTTCGTAGTGGTGCATGTCGTCCTCGAGCCCCACAACCACGGTCTTGTCGTCGGGGGCAATCATGCGCAGCCGTCGGCGAAATGCTCCACTGCCATGGCGATTGCGGACCAACATGGGCTCAGATTCATGTTGGGGCATTGGTCGATGTTGGCATATCAGCGCCAGACGACCAGCTTCGTCGCCAAGGCAAGTACTGTCGGCTAATCGTGCCCGCCCAGCCTTCTGCCCTCCGCGCCCTGTCACATCGGTCGTTCCTGCTGTTCTTCATCGGAGTGTCCATCGCCACCACCGGGCAGTTCATGCAGTCACTGGCCGTGCCCTTCTACATGAACGAGCTGACCGACTCGAACTTCTGGGTGGGCAGCTCTGCGTTCGCGGTGCTGGTCCCTTCGCTGTTCATGACCCCGGTGGCCGGCATCTGGAGCGACCGGATCAGCCGCAAAGCCATCTTGTTCGGATCGTTCTTCACCCAGCTGGCGTGCTCGGCAGCGTTCTTGGCTTTGTTCGCCGCCGACCTCCTCACCCCGTGGCTGATGATCAGCATCCAAGTGGCGGTGGGAGTGGCGTCGGGGTTCCAGTGGGCGCCCACCCAGGCGATGACCGCGCTGTTGGTGCCTCCCGAGGATCTTCTGTCGGCGGTGCGCTTCGTATCGCTGTCGTTCACGGTCGGACGGGCCTTAGGACCATTTCTCGCTGGCGTCACGTTGTACCTTTTGGGGCCTGGGCCAGCCTTCGCGTTTACCATCGTCGGCTTCGCGATGGGCTTGGCGTTGATGGCGCCGATGAGGCTGCGGCCGGTGGAGCCGGTTGAGCAGGAACCGTTCTTGCTGCAATTCCGCCACGGTTTGGAATACGTCAGACACCGTCCCGCCATGCGTCTGGTGATGTTCACATCATTCATCGTGGCCTGTGTCGGTGCGGTCTTTGCCTTCGCCTTGGTGGCCAGCGTGGCCGACGACGTTTTTTCTCTCGGCGATGGCGGCTTGGCCTGGCTCACCGGCACCTTTGGATTCGGATCGCTGGTGGTGGGCTTGTATGTCACCAGCAACGGAGACCGCCATCTTCGCTCCCGGGTCGAGATGGCCGCCGTCGGGGTATATGCCTTGGGGGTGCTGGCGGTGGGGGCTACCCCGTGGTTGGCGTTCGGTTTCTTGGGCTACTTCGTGTTCGGAGCGGCCCACATGGCCCACGGGGTCACGGTGAACAGTGCCCTGCAAGTGCAGGTGGACGAGGAGTATCGAGGCCGGGTGATGTCGGTGTGGTTGATGTCGGTGCTCTCCGGGTTGCCGGTCGGATCGTTTATCGGCGGTTTCCTAGGCGATCTCGTGTCGATGCGGTTCGTGCTGCTTCTCTATGGCGGGCTGCTGGCCGTGTTCTGGGCCATCACCGTGGTTCGATCCAATGGATTCGCCGGACTCAATCTTGGCTCCGACTGACCGGCGGGGTTGGGAGATGACTCCACTAGTACCGTTGTAAAGGCTGCGGAGGAAGCTGATATTGGGAGGCGAATCGATGAAGACACGAGCGGCGGTGTACCGGGCGCCGAATGCGCCGTTGGACATCGTGGAGCTGGATATCTGCAACCTGGCCCCCCAAGACGTGCTGGTGCGGATCACCCACAGCGGCATATGCCACAGCGACCTGCACGTGTACCACGGCAACCGCGATTGGGAAACCCCCATGATCCTCGGCCACGAAGGCGCCGGTGTAGTGGAGCATGTGGGGGAGGGCGTCACCGGGATCAGTCCCGGCGCCCGGGTAGTTCTGTCGCTGGTGGCCAGTTGCGGGCGGTGCCGGTCATGTGCGGCCGGCTTCGCCAACCGTTGCCAGGTGCTGCCTGCTTTTCCCATCGGCACCTACTACGACGGCGGTCACCGCTTTGAGCGCGACGGCGAGATCCATCACTCGTTCTGCACGGTGGGTTCGTTTGCCGAGCACGCAGTAGTCCACTTCTCCAAAGCAGTGGCGGTGCCCGACGATGTGGGTTTGGACGTGGCCTGTCTGGTGGGGTGCGGGGTGCCCACCGGGGTGGGTTCGGCGGTCAACACCGCCAAGGTCCGCCGAGGGAGCATGTGCGTGGTCTACGGCTGCGGAGGAGTGGGCCTCAACGTGATCCAGGGTTGCCGCCTGATGGGCGCGGCCGAGATCGTGGCGGTGGACTTGCTGGCCGACAAGTTGGCCCTGGCCGAGAGATTCGGGGCCACCCATACCCTGAACGCGACCAACGATGATCCGGTGGCCGCGGTGATGGAGATGACGGGGGGCCGAGGTGCCGACTATGCCTTCGAGGTGATCGGCACCGGGGCCACCTACATGAATGCCTGGAACTCAATCGGCATGGGCGGCTTGGCGGTGATGGTGGGGGGGCCGCCGGCGGGAACCCCGTTCCACATCGATGCTAACGAGATCTACTTCGGCAAGGCGCTCACCGGCAGCATGTACGGCAACTCCTCGCCCGCTCGGGACTTTCCGTGGATCTTCGACCTCTACCGATCCGGCGAGCTCCTGCTGGACGAGCTGATCACCCAGCACCGCCCTCTCGACAACGTCACCGCCGCTCTCGACGAGCTTGATACCGGCGGCGTTGTCCGCACAGTGCTGGACATCGGCGAGGAATAGCCCTGCTTGGGCTGACTGTTTGACTGCTCGCGACGGTACTCTCAGGGCAGTCTCATGAGACACCAACCCGAGATCAGGTTGATCGCCACCACCGAGGTGCCCATGAATTGGGGTCGCTTCACCTGTCACGCCTTCGAATCGATGGACGATGGCGAGGAGCATGTGGCGTTCGCCCTCGGCGACTTAGACAGTGCCGACGAGGTCTTGGTACGGGTACACAGCGAATGCCTCACCGGCGATGTGTTCGGCTCGTGGCGCTGCGATTGCGGGGCTCAACTGCACGCCGCCATGGACGCCATCGCCGACTGCGGCATTGGTGTGTTGGTGTATCTGCGAGGCCATGAGGGCCGAGGTATCGGAATCGGCCACAAGGTCCAGGCCTACGCCCTTCAGGACAAGGGCCACGACACCGTGGATGCCAACCTGGAATTGGGCCTGCCGGTGGACGCCCGCACCTACGGCATCGGTGCCGCCATCCTGGCCGAGTTGGGTGTGAAGCGGGTTGCGCTGATGACCAACAACCCAACCAAGCACGACGGATTGGCATCATTCGGCCTGGAGATAGCTCGCCGGGTTCCCCTCGAAGTGGCTCCCCGAACCGAAAACATGGACTACCTCCGCACCAAACAGCAGCGCCTCGGCCATCTGCTCGATTTGGTGTAGATAAGATTCAGCCCTCCGGTCTCGCAGTCGACAAAAGCCTGGCCGCCTCGCGATCGACAACCACGGAGACATCGGTGTGCAATTGAATTGCAGAGGCCGGAGTCTCAACTGACACCGGTCCTTCGAGGGCATCGCGGATCGGACGGGCCTTATGGTCGCCGAGGGCGACGAGAAGCACCTTTTTAGCCTGCAAGATGGTTCCGATTCCCTGGGTAATCGCCAGGCGAGGGACGTCGTCGATCGATCTGAAGAATCTGGCGTTGTCTCGTCGTGTCTCCTTGCTTAGCGTGACGACGCTTGATGGCGCGTCGAACGGAGTGCCCGGTTCGTTGAAGGCGATGTGTCCGTTGCCCCCTATTCCGAGAAGTTGGATGTCGATTCGAGCCTCGGTCACCAGTTGGTCGTAGCGCCAGGCCTCAGCCTCAAGGTCGCGTGCTCTCCCATCGGGCCCGAACACCGCGTCATCGCCCAGGTCGACAAGGTCGGCAAAACCCTCCCTGATCACGTTTCGGAACGCCTGTGGGTGCCCGGGGTCAAGGCCGACATACTCGTCAAGCAAGTAGACAGATGTTCCAGAGAAACCGAGCGCGCCGGCTTGGTGCCGATCAACCAGCGACCGATAGACGCCGACCATCGTGCTGCCGGTCGCCATCCCGATGCGGGGCCGGAGTCTTGACCGGACAACGCTTTCTACGATGTCGGCTGCCTTGACGGCAGCCGCTGCGGCATCTTTGGCGATAAACACCTGCATGGACGGAATCGATGCTTCAGCCGGTGCCGCGGGCCCCGGTGATGTAGGAAACCAGGTCGTCCTTGGTGACGTCGGCCACGTTGACTTCGGCGCACTTCCGTCCTTGGTAGAGCACGACTGCTTGGTCGCACACTGCTAGCACCCGGTCCATGTTGTGGGTGATAAGCAGTACCGCCACTCCCTGGTCACGCAGATTGACTATGAGGTCGAGAACTCGTTGGGTCTGCTCCACACCGAGGGCAGCAGCCGGCTCATCGAGCAGCACGATCTGCTGGCCCCAGGCCACCGCCCGGCCAATGGCGACAGCCTGGCGCTGTCCGCCGGAGAGCGAGCCGACTGAACGCCTCAGCGACGGAATTCGGATGTCGAGGCGAGCCAGTGTGGAAGCGCATTCCTGGCGCATGCGACGCTTGTCGAGCAAGCCGATGCGGGCCCCCAGCCATCCCCCACGGGTGTGCTCGCGGTTCAAGAAGAGGTTTTCGGCCACATCGAGCGGATCGATGACCGACAGCGTCTGATGGACGGTCTCGATGCCCAGCTCTCGTGCGTGGCGTGAAGAGCTGATGCGGTGCTCTGTCCCCTGGACGAAGATGTGGCCCGCGTCGGGTTGGTAGAGGCCGGAGATGCATTTCACCAGGGTCGACTTCCCCGCTCCGTTGTCGCCCAACAAAGCGGTGACCCGACCGTGGTGCAGCTCAATGGAAACGTCGTCAAGGGCTTGTACCGCCCGAAACGACTTCGAGATTCCAGAGACGACCAACGCGGGGGCACTGCTCATCGGGAGCCCTTCCAGGCGACCGGATTGCCCTGCACATCCCAGACACCGGCCACTGATGGGCTGCCCGAGCGCACTCCGGCCACACCGACAACAAATGCCCTGGTCACGAAGGCTTGAATGCGGAAGCCAAAGACGACTGTATCGCCCTCGCTAACGGTGCGGCCCGGTTCAGGCCTCAATTTGGCGTAGTAGTCGATGGCGGCAGGGTCGGGCATGTCCACGGGCACGGGCTCAGTCACCGCCTCGCTGGGGTCGTGGGCAACGACGGCGGTGGTCTGGTAGTCCCCGAATACGGGATCGATATAGAGACCGCCGCCAAAGCAGAGCGGCGCTCCCTGATGGATGTGAGCGATCTCGCTGACGTAGCAGACCGCAGGTTGTTCGGGTAGGTCGCCCATCGCATGCAGGGGAGTGGTTCCGGTGAGCCCATGCCCCGGCTCCACTTGCGTGGCCCCTGCCTCGGCGAGTTGGGACAGCACAGATGTAGATGTGGTGCCCGGCGCGTTGATCTGAAGCACGTTTTGGTCTTCGCCGCCCAAATGATGCCGGACAGACTCAGCGGCTCGAGCCAGGGTTGCCATGTTGGGAGTGACTCGAGTACCTCCAGTATGCGGATCGAAAAGCAGGGCGGGAAACGTCGTGAGGCCGGCGAACCGGACTCCAGGCAGCCCGCCAATATGGTCGATCATGGCGCTCAATTCTTCGATCGGGACGCCGCCCTCGTGGCCGGTGTAGAACTCGTCGCCGGGAGCGAATACCCTCACCAGCAGATTCTGGACCCGCCCGAGGCGAGCGGCCGCGGCCGATGCCTCAGCCGCCTTATTTGGCGAGAACACCGTCCAATAGTCGGGTTCCATGGCAATGGCCTCACCGGTCTCGGACGCCGCAACCTGCACGAGGTGCCCGATGTGTCCCAGGTTGTGGCCGTTGGCAGCAATGGGCCGAGCGCAGGCCATGTCGACAGCTACGTATCCGTCGACACCGGCTCCTGTTATCGCCTTGAGAACGCCCGGTGCCCTACCCAATTGCTTGGTCATGGCGTACACGGTCAGACCCAGTGCCTTGGCTTCGCCCACGAGGTGGGCGGTGTTGACGGCCACGGTATCGAGGTCCACCGCATAGCTGTTGGCTGGAATGGCACCGGCTTGGTGCAGCGCCACCGCCGCTTCCACGAAGGCCGGGTTCTTGCTCCGAAGCGATTGCAGGAACACGGTCAGGTTTCCTTGGCTTCTCGCATGCTCAGGGCCACGGCCAAGATGATGATCACACCCCGGGCGATGAGCTGGTCGGCCACTTCCAATCCCATGAGGATGAGGCCGTTGTTGAGCATGGCCATGATCAGGGCGCCGGTGACAGCTCCCAGTATCGACGCCCGACCGCCGAACAGGTTCGTTCCGCCGATCACCACCGCGGCGATGACGGTGAGAAGGTAGTCCTCTCCGAGGTCATGGCGGCCGATGCTGAGACGGCCGGCGAGGAGAATCCCGGCGAATCCCGCCGCGATGGCGCTCACCACAAGAGCGGAGATCTTCACCCGGGCCGTGTTGATCCCCACTGCGTTGGCTGCATCTCGATCTGCGCCGGTAGACAGCACATGGCGTCCCCAGCGCAGGTGGTGCAGCGCAATGTGCCCGAGCGCCCCGACGACGACGATCCAGATCAGCAGCGAGGAGACCGGGCCCAGTCCGCCGGCGCCGAAAATCCCGCTGAACCGGTCGTTGCGGATGGGCAGCGACTGCAAGTCGTTCCAATTTCGGGCGATACCGCTGATGATGCCCAGCATTCCCAGCGTCACCAGAAACGACGGGATACGCACCTTCACGGTGATGAGCCCGTTCACGATTCCGACCAGCGCCGATGCCCCAAGAGCCGCCAGTGCACCGGCCAGGAACCCGTGGTTTCCCACGATCTCTGCGGCCACCAGCGACGAAAGCGCAACTACCGAGCCGACCGAGAGGTCGATCTCTCCTGCGGCCAGCGCGAAAGCCATCCCTACCGCCATAACCGCGATCGGCGCAGCCTGTCGACCGATGTTGAGCAGGTTGGAGGAGCTGAGGAACCCGTCGTCGTGCAGGATGATGCTGAACGTGGCCAGGATCAGGGCGAACGCCAGGTAGACGACGTACTGGCGAAGCCCGCCGTTATGACGGTAGCGGTCGATCCAGGCCTCGACCGGGGAGGGGAGATCGGCCGAGGCCTGTTTGCTGATCGACTTTCTAATCACCTGTGCAGGCTATTTTTCCGTCAGACCACTAGCCGCCGAGGGCGTCAAGCACCTCTTGCGGCGGGTCGGCGGCCAGCGACACCCGATATGCCTCGACGATGTTGGCCGCAGTTACCTCGATGGCAGGCACGACAACGAAGGGAGGCGCCTGCTTCCCGAGCAGGCCATAGGCACCTTCGGTGGCCATCGTCCGGCCGATCTCGTAGGCCTCGTCAGCGGCGATGCCCACGATATTGCCGCCTTCCACGAGGTCGAGGGAGACGTTGGTATCCAGGTCCATGGTCACCACTGCCACATCGCTGGCCCCCGCGGCCCGCAATGCGGCCAGCACGCCGTCGGCGGGGCCGGCCGACCACGGGGCGTAGATGCCGTCGAGGCCGGGATTGCGGGTGAGCATGGTGGAGGCGATGTCCTCGGCAGTGGCCGGGTCGGCCAGACCCTGCTCGGCGACGATCTGGATTCCGGGGAAGTTGATCTCGATCCAAGCCTTGAAGGCCTGGTCTCGCTGGTTGGTCACATAGAACGGGGCATCGTGGAAGATGAACCCGATCTCGCCTTCTCCGCCCAGCGCGTTGCCGAGCAAGTTGGCGGCGGCGATGCCCATCTCAGCCAGGTCATCGGTCACCACCCCGACGAACTCCTGGCCCTGGGTGTACCCCTCCGGGGTCGTGGACAAGAACACCAGTTGCACACCGGCCTCGACGGCGGGCCGGAAGCCTTCTGCCGCGGACACCGGGTCGATGGTGAGGCTGAGGATGATATCGGGGTTGAGCGCCATTGCCGTTTCGACGTCGTTGGCCTGCTGGGCAGGGTCGAAACCGGCTTCAGTTTCCACCACCACGTCGATGCCCATCTCGGCGAAGGCGTCGCGCGCCCCCTGGCTCACCGCATCGGTGAAGGCCCCGGAGATGTGCCATAGCAGGGCGGCGGTATAACCGCCCTCTTGGATCTGGGCCAGTTCATCGGCGGTGAGAACGATCTCCCCTGACGGGCTGGCCGGCTCGCCATTCGGACCCTGGGTGACCGGGGCTTCCCTGGCCGGAGCCTCCTCCTCGGTTGGCTCGGGCTCAGGCTCGGGTTCGGGTTCGTCAGGCGGTTCAGGGGCCGCGGTGGGTGCGGCGGTCGCAGGAGCGGCCGTGGCTTCGCTGCTGCTGTCATCGTCGTCGTTGCCGCAAGCCGCGGCCACCAAAACGAAGACGGCGAGTAGTGCGCTCAGTACGAGCCATCGCGATCTCTTTCGTGGTTGCATGGGTTTCTCCTCTTTCAGTTGGTGGTTGGGGCTGGTTCGAGTCCGCACCACGACGCCACGAAATGGGCGAGGGTGCGGGTGGCGGCTACGAGTTCGTCGATCTCCACGCGTTCGAACGGCGTGTGGGCGTGCGAGATGTCGCCGGGCGCGAAGTACACCCCGGGCACGCCCATAGCTGAGAGGAACGACTTCTCCGACCAGTACGGAGCGGCCTCGATTCGGGGCGCATCGCCGGTGATCGCCGTTATCGACGCGCCCAGGGCTTGCACCGCGGGGTGGTCGGCGGAGGTTTCGTCGGGGGTGCCCCCCACCGGATGGTCCCGTGGGGCGGTGAACTCCACCGTGGCTTCGATCCCGTGATCTGCGGCCACTCGAGCGGTGATGTCCCGGATGGATTGCGCCGCGTTGTCAAGGCTCTCGTGGGGGAGGACTTTGCGAATCAAGGACAGATCGAACCGCCCGGGCACCGCGATGCTCTCCCCTGAGCGGACTTCGGTGACGAGGAGGAATGCCTCTCCAATCAGCGGATGTGCTGGCTGGGTTCGGAGACTTTCGGAATGCTCCCAGAGGGCGGTCAGGAGGCGGTGGCCAGCCTTCAAGGCGTCCACCCCCAATTCGGGGCGCCCGAAGTACGCCGACTGTCCGGTGAGTTCGATGTCGGCGATGAGGAAGCCCATCTGCGCGGTGTAGATGGCCGAGGTGGTGGGCTCGGTGTAGACGAGGAGGTCCGGTGGCTGGTCTTGTTGGAATTCTCCGTCTGCTATTGCTGCCTTCATCCCGGCAGAAACACCGCTGCCGGGCTGGCCGGATTCCTCATCGCTCACAAAGAGGGCAGTCACCGAACCCTTTGGCCGGCAACCGGAGCGGCGAATGGCCCGGAGTGCTTCCAGGATGGCGCAGATGCCAGCTTTCTGGTCTGCGGACCCCCGGCCCCAAATCTCCCGGTCGATGATCGAGGCGGCAAAGGGATCGGCCCGCTCAGTTCCCGCCCAGTGACTCTTCCAGTCGTCGGCATGCACGGTGTCGAGATGTCCCGCCAAGACCAGGGATGGGGCCCCATGGCCGACACTGGCGTAGACATTGGCCCGGGAGGCGTCGAAGGGGGCCAGCGCTTTGTGGTCCCAAGCGTTGTCGTCCAGTTGATCGTGTACCCACCGGGCGAATTCACCTTCGTGGAGTGTCACGCTGGGTATGGCGATGGCTTGCTGGAGGCGTTCCACCAGCACGTCGGCATCCACCGACTCGGCGACGGCCTCGGGAGTCACCGCGGCCGCCCCAGCGTGTCGGTCACTAGCGACTCGTGCAGCTCGTCCAGCGCCCACGACACAGCACCGAGAAACGTGGCCCGCCGTCCAAGCGTCGAGGCGAAGACCTCCACGGGCTGGGGGAGATGTCGACGCAGTTCGGCATTGACGGCTTCGACGAACACCGGATTGGCGCCCACACCACCGCCGAAGACAATCCGCTCCGGATCGATCAAAAGGCACACCTGCATGACGGCGGTCGCCATTGCTCCCGCTGCTCTCTCCAAGACATGTACGGCTGCCGGGTCGCCTTGAGCGGCGGCATCGAAGATTTCCGGAACGTCGGCACTGCCGTGCAGTTCGGTCGGGTATCCGGACTCGGCCGCCTGCCCGAATTGCTTGCGGATGGCTGGTGCCGAAGAGACGTTTTCCAAGATGACTGTCGAGTTTGCATCGGCTGGGGAGTGGTTGAGCACCAGCGATCCCACCTCCCCGGCAGCACCAGTTCCCCCGCGATAGAGCTCCCCGCCCACAATGATGCCCATTCCGATTCCGGTACCGATAGAGATGGCGGTGAAGTTGGTTTGGTCGATATCCAGGTCGGCTTCAGCCAGCGCAGCCAAGTTCACGTCATTGTCCACGTGGGCGTCCATCTTCAGTAGCTCTTCGAGCTTGGCTCGCACCCGCAGTCCCTCGAATCCTGGCAGGTTCAAGGCCTGCTCGACGCTGTCGGATTGCGGGCGGTAGATGCCGGGGACGCCGATACAAGCTGAACCGGCTTGCCCGCCGGTCTCTGAGAGCATCTGTTGGGCCGTTTCCGCCACCCGGTTGAGAGCGGTCTCGGCGTTCGGGCCGGTCTCCAGTTCCTGTTCGGCGACCACTGCTCCCAACAGGTTGGCCACGCCCACGATGATCTTGGCGGCTCCGATATCGGCCGCCACCACGAATCCTGCCTCCGGTACGAACTCGTAGAGCATGGCTGGCCGGCCCACATTCCCGGAAGTGGTTGGCGTCTCGGCCAGGCGGATTAACCCCGATGACTCCAAATCGGCTACGAGGTTGGAGACCGTTGGCTTGGACAACCCGGTGACCCGGGCGATGTCGGCTCGGGAGATGCCCTGGGGCGCAGCATCGAACATGGCATCGGCGATGCGCTGCCCGTTCAGCAGCCGAAGCAGTCGGGAGTCGGAGGCCCCTCTCACTAGTTTGTAAGCATAACTAACAAATAAAACCCATGCAAGAGGCGCTCAGTGGAATTCTCGGGACTTGGAAAAGCCTTGCCTGGCAGGCTTGGAGTCAGCAGAACACGGGGGCGACGACATCGGCAAAGGTGCGCATCCAGCCCTCTTTGTCCTCCATGAACTGGGCCAGCACCAACTTGTTGACGCCCCGCTCGGCCAACTCGGTCAAGCGGTCAATGCAGTATTCGGGTGGGCCGGCGATGGTGCCCCGACTGGCCAAGAACTCGGTGAGGCCGTGCTTGTCGGCCAGCCCGGCGTTGACATTGGCGCCGTCGGCGAAGGCGTGGTGGCGGCTGTCATATTCGGCCATCATGGCGGCCACCCGGGGTTTGATGTCTTCAGGCAGGCCTTTGCCGTCCATGTGGAAGCGGTAGACGTGGTTGGCGGTGCCCGCGATCAGAAACTTGATCTGCTCCAGGCCAGCCTCCTCCGACTCGGCGAACAGCAGGTTGGCAAACCACCACACCTCGATCTCATTGGGATCCCGGCCCACCGAGCGGGCCCCTTCGGCGATGTTGTCCAGCACGATCTCGCACACATCGGCGGGCAGGCTGTTGGACAAGATCACTCCGTCGGCTATCTGGCCAGCCATGAACTGGGTGCGAGGGCCTTCGGCGGCGATCCACACCGGGACGGGGGCTGGACCCCACCGCATGTGCAGGTCTTTGCCTTGCCAGTGAGCCGTCTCGCGGTTGCTGAGCGCCTTGACCGCCGCGGTGTAGTCCCGGAGGTAGTCCACCGATGCCGGTTTCTCGCCGATGTTGAGCAGCGCGCTGTCGCCCGAGGCGATGCCGTATCGGAATCGCCCTCCGGAGATCTGTTGGAGCGCCATGGCCGTCGATGCAGCCGCCGCCGGGTGGCGGGTGACAGGGTTGGTGACTGTGGTGGCCAGCAGCGCCTTGTCGGTGTGGTTGGCGGCCACTGAAAGAGTGAGGAAGGGGTCGGCCCAAAGCGACTGGGAATCGCCCGCCACCACCATGGAGAAGCCGGAACTCTCCACTTGGCGGGCCCAGGCCCCGTAGGTCGTCAGGTCCTCGGGAACCTTGCCGGTGCCGAATGCAATCGATGCGACCATGGCCTGAGAATAGAGGCCGCAGTGCGGGCTATTAGCATGGGCCAGTGCAGGACGTCGCTCCGATCGACTTCAGCGAGCCCTCGCTGTACATCACCGCCCATGCCGATGAACGCGTTGGCACTCCCCGGGTGGTTGGCCTGGAGGAGTGGCGGTCGAGGGTGGCCGAATGCTGCGTGGTGGGCCGGCCCGACGACCGCCTCGGCGAAGTCGTGGTGGCATTTGTGCAGCCGGCTGACGGCGCCCAATTGGCCGCAGACGAACTGCTCGCGCGGTGCCGATCCAATCTGGCCTCGTACAAGGTTCCCAGCGAAATCTGCTTCGTGGAGGCATTTCCCCGCAGTCCTCTGGGCAAGATTGCTCGATCCCAAGTACAAACAATGGCCCAAGGATGAGCGGGCGGAGGCACCCATGAGCGACGAACAAACATCCACCGAGGGGTCGGCCTACTTCGAGGACGTGACGGAGTGGTGGCTGGACGCCGAAGCTGAAGAGGCCATGCTGGCTGCTCAAACCGAGTGTACGTTCATCTGGGCCAACAAGGAGGGGTGGCCGGTGGGGGTCATCATGAGCTTCATCTGGCGACGGGGACGGTTTTGGCTCACGGCCAGCGGCCAGCGGGCCCGCATCGCCGCGGTGCGCCGAGACCCCCGAGTGTGCCTGGTGGTGACCAGCACCGGCGCGCCCGGGGTGCCCCGCAGGCAGACGGTGACCTACAAGGGCATATGCCGCCTCCACGATGACGATGAGACCAAGGCCTGGTTCTACCCGGACCTGGCCGCGGCCCTGCATCCCGACCAGGAAATGCAGGGCCACTTCACCCGGTTCCTGGACTCTCCCCGGCGGGTCATCCTCGAGGTGGAGCCCACTCAGCGCATCTCCTTCGACGGCACCAAGCAGTCGGCTGCCACCGCAGCGTGGATTGAGGACACTCGCTGATCTAGAGGAACTGCGCCGCTGGGGAGTTCAAACCGCCGCTGGAGGGCGGAGACGGTCGGCAATGGCCCGGGTGAGGCGGTCCAAGATGCTGGCCAGCAGCACAATGGCGATGCCGGCTTCAAAACCCCGGCCCACCGCGTCGCTGCGCCGCAGCCCCCGGACCGCTTCCAGGCCCAACCCGCCCCCGCCGACCAGCCCGGCGATAACCACCATGGCCAAGATCAACATGATCACCTGGTTCACCGCCACCATCAGTTCCGGTGCGGCCAGCGGCATCTCCACCCGGCGCAGGCGCTGGCTGCGAGTGGCGCCAAAGCTCTCAGCTGCCTCATGGATCTCGGCCGGTACCCGGCGCAACCCCAGGTCGGTGTAGTGGACCGCGGCGGGAACGGCGTAGATCACCGAGGCGATGATGCCGGGAATGCGGCCTACGTGAAAGAGGGTTATCACCGGGACCAGCAGCACGAAGCTGGGGATGGTCTGGAAGAAGTCCAGGACTGGTTTGAGGGCGGTTCGGAGCAGATCGTTGTGGGAGGTCATGATCCCCACCGGCACGCCGATGGCCAGGGTGATGGCCACCCCCACGATGGTCTGGGCCAAGGTGTCCATGGACAGCGCCCACATGCCCAAAAAACCGATGGCGAACAACGCTGCTCCGATGCCGACGGCCAAGCGGATGCCCCGGGCCCACATACCGAGAACAACCCCGATCCCGATCATGGCCGGCCATGGGATGTCGGACGACAGCAGTTCTCGCAGCGGGGTGACGAACTCGAGGGTGACGAAGTCGCTGAACGGTCCTGTGCCGATTCCCGATCCGCCGATGTCGTACAGGTTGTCCCGCGCCCAGTCGGTGGCGTCGTTCACATAGGGGGCGAATTGCCAATTCAGCGACTCGGGGAATTCGTTGTGACCCAGCAAACCCCCGACCACTGCAACCAACGCAACCCCAATAGCCAGCCGTCGGATGGCGAATCCGTCGCGCCCCGGGTCAGCAGTGGCAATGCCGGTAGAGAAGCGATCCAAAACGATGGCCATGATCACAATGGCGATGCCAGCCTCTGAGGCTTTTCCTACGTTGATGTTCTGCATGGCTCTGAGCACCACTTGGCCCAGTCCGCCCGCGCCGATGAATGCGGCGATAACCACCATGCTCATGGCCAGCATCGTGGTCTGGTTCATGCCCGCGAAAATGGCCGGGCGGGCTTGGGGCAACCGCACCAGCCGAAGCGTCTGCCGCTCGGTGGCCCCGAACATCTCTGAGGCTTCGACGGTGACTTGGGGCACCGTGCGTAGCCCCACTTCGGTGAGTCGCACCACTGGGGCGAGGGCGAAGATCACCGTGGAGATCATGGCCGGGACCCGCCCAAACCCGAACAGCAGCACGAAGGGGATGAGATAGACGAACCCCGGCATGGTCTGCATGGCGTCCAGGGAAGGACGGACCACCCGGGCAACCGCATCGCTGCGCCAGGCCGCGATGCCCAGCGGAATGCCGATGACCATGGATATGAGCACCGACACCCCCATCAGGGACAGGGTGGCGAAGGACTCCTCCCACAGATCGACCACTCCGATGAGGGCCACGCTGGCCAAGCCCAGCGCTCCAGCCACCTGCCCCCGGGTCCACCACAGTCCAAGGCCGGTGATCAGCGGGTAGGAGTACCACGGGAACCACCCCAGGATGGATTCCAGCCGGCGAATGCCCCAGTCGATGGCGTCGGTGATCGGGTTCAAGAAAACCGTGTACAGCCAATGAGAGGTTTGGTTGTTGATCAGCCACCGCCGGGTCCGGTCGATGGGATCGGCTAGGCCGATATCCCAGGATTCCGGGAAGACGCTGAAATTCGTGAACAGCCGGAAAACCAAGACCAGCACGACGATGGTACCCACCGCCAAGACAAAGCGAGCCAGGCGACTGTCTGACGCCGTTCGCAGCACACTTGCCGTGGGACGGGCGTCCTCCACCGCGGTCATTGCTGGTTCTCGGAGATCACCCCAGCGACATCGTCCCCGTGGAGCAGCCCCACTGGGGTGTTCTGCTCATCGCATACCACCACGGGATTGATGGACCCGAGCAAGTGGGGGAGTGCGACCTCCAGCGGTGTTGTTGACGAGACACGGCGCCAATCGGGCTCGATCGCGGCACCGTCGAGGGACCGCATCAGCGAACAGACCTGCAAAACCTTGGCCACAGGGGCGTCCTGGGTGAACGCCCGCACGTAGTCATCGGCCGGGCTGGTCAGTATTTCCACCGGGGTGCCGACTTGAACGAAGGCGCCATCGTTCATGATGGCGATCCGGTCGGCCAGCTTCAAAGCTTCGGCGAAGTCATGGGTGATGAACACCAGTGTCCGCTGGAGCTTCATCTGGAGGTCGATAAGCTCGTCCTGCATATCCCGGCGGATGAGCGGGTCGAGGGCGGAGAACGGCTCGTCGAAGAACAGCACTTCGGGATCGACGGCCAGGGCACGGGCCAACCCCACTCGCTGTTGCATGCCGCCGCTGAGCTGCTGGGGGTAGTGGTCGCCCCAGCCATCCAAACCGACTGTGTCCAACAGCTCCCGGGCTCGGTCTTGGCGGTTCTGGCGGTCCACTCCCTGCACCTCGAGCCCGTAGGCCACGTTGTCCACCACCTTGCGGTGGGGGAACAGGCCGAAATGCTGGAACACCATGGCCATCTTCTGTCGGCGCAACTCGCGCAGTTTGGCGCTGTCGGCTTGGGTGAGTTCGGTGCCGCACAGCTCAACGGTTCCCTCGGTCGGTGCCACCAAATGGGAAACGCACCGGATGAGGGTGGACTTGCCCGACCCGGAGAGCCCCATAACCACGAACGTTTCTCCGGCGCCCACGTGGAAGCTGACGTCTCGGACGGCCACCACGCTTCCCGTGGCAGTTTGGATCTTCTCACGGGTGGCCCCCGCTTCGGCCATCTCCCTTGCTTCGCGTGGCTTTCTTCCGAAGACCTTCCAGACGCCCTCAACTCGGACTTGGACTGTTTCGCTGGCTGTGTCCATTGCGCCCCAGTCCTAGACCTTACCGTCCGCTCAGACGGGTATCGGCTTGGAGTACCCTGACTCCGCAATGGCGGAATCTAAGGGGCGGACCAGGAATCTGCCGGTGCAGGAGCGGGCGGTGCTGACCCGTGACCGGATTCTGCAAGCGGCCGCCGAAGTGATCAAACGGGAGGGGGTGTCGTCGCTGACCCTCGACAAGGTGGCGGCCCAAGCGGGGGTGAGCAAGGGCGGCTTTCTCTATCACTTCGGCTCCAAAGACGCGTTGATCATCGGGCTGCTCAACCAGGTGATGGGAGTCCTTGACAACGAGCTCAATGTGTTGGCCGATGGCATTGACGTCCGCCAGGGAGCGTTCGCACTGGCCTATCTCGATTACGTGCGGGAGCCGACTCAGGCGGCCACCGATACAGCGGTGTCGATCCTGGCCGCAGCCGCGGTGGACGACGATCTGCTGGAGAGCACGCGGGAGACTTTTGAACTCTGGCAAGACCGGCTTCGCCATGATGACGGTCTCGACGATGTGGTGGCGCTGTTGGCCCGGATCGTGGGCGACGGTCTCTGGCTCATCGACCTGTTCGGATTGGCACCGCCCACCGCGGAGGAACGCAGGAAGGTGATCGACATGGTTTCCGACCTGATTGGCGATCATGGAGCGGCTCGGGACCTGATCGGCTCAGCGGAATAAACCGGGACGTCTTCGGGGGGAAGCGGCTCGCAGCCCAGTATGAGGTCAGCCGCCTTCTCGGCAATCATCATCACCGGCGCGTAGATGTTGCCGTTGGTGACGGTGGGCATCACTGAGGCATCCACCACCATCAGCCCGCTGGTGCCGTGAACCTCCATTGTCTTGGGATGCACCACCGATTGGTCATCGGTGCCCATGCGAGCCGTACCGGCCGGATGCAGCGCGGTCTCGGCATCGTGGGCCACCCAGTCCATGATCTGCTGATCGGTGGAGACTTCGGGCCCGGGCGACAATTCGCCAGCATTATAAGGGGCGAACGCCGGTTGGTTCATGATGGTACGGGTCACTCGTATGGTTTCCACCCACTCGCGGCGGTCTTGCTCGGTGGAGAGGTAGTTGAACTGAAGGGCAGGTTTGGCTCTGGGATCACGCGACTTGATCCGCAATTGGCCTCGGGCATCCGAGTACATGGGTCCAACATGAACCTGATAACCGTGACCGCTGCTCGGCGATGAACCGTCATAGCGGATGGCCAGTGGCAAGAAGTGGAACATGAGATTCGGGTAGGCCTCGTTGAGGTTGGAGCGCACGAAGCCACCCCCTTCGAAGTGGTTGGTGGCCCCCGGACCCCTCCGGGCCAGCCACTGCAGGCCGATCCAGGGCCGGCGCCACTGCTTGAGGGCTGGTTGCATGGACACTGGTTGGCTCGAGGCGAATTGGATGTATACCTCCAAGTGGTCCTGAAGGTTCTCGCCCACGCCGGGCAGATCAGCCACCACCGGGATGTCCAGCGAATCCAGCAGGTCGGCTGGACCCACTCCGGAGAGTTGCAAGAGCTGGGCCGAGCCGAAGGCCCCTGCACACAGCAGAATGTGCGCCCCCTGGGCGGTATGGGTGCGTCCCCTTCGCCGGTACTCCACGCCCACTGCCCGGTTCTGATCGAACAGCACCCGGCTGATGAGGCTGCCGGTCTCCACCTTGAGGTTCTTGCGGTTCATCACCGGATGCAGGTAGGCCCGAGATGCTGAGAGCCGTCGGCCTTTGTGGACGTTGCGGTCGAACGCCGCAAATCCCTCCTGGCGATACCCGTTGACGTCGTCGCTCAACTCGTAACCGGCCTCTTGCACCGCCTTGAAGAAGGCGGTGAACAGGGGGCTGTCGGCCGGTCCCCGCTCCAACACCAGCGGTCCCTCCTCGCCACGCCATTGGTCCGCTCCGGCCAGGCAGGTTTCCATGCGCTTGAAGTAGGGCAGACAATGGCGGTAGTCCCAGTTCTCCATGCCGGGCTCGGTGGCCCATTTGTCGTAATCGGCGGGATTTCCCCGCTGGAAGATCATGCCGTTGATGGAACTGGAGCCGCCCAGCACCTTCCCCCGGGCGTGGTAGACCCTTCGGCTTCCCATGTGGGGCTCAGGCTCGCTCTCGTATTTCCAGTCGTAGAAGCGACTGCCGATGGGAAACGCCAGGGCCGCGGGCATATGAATGAACACATCCCACTTGTAATCCCGGCGCCCTGCTTCCAGCACCAGAACTCGGGTGCTGGCATCCGCGCTCAGACGGTTGGCCAACGCGCAGCCAGCAGAGCCCCCTCCGACGATGATGAAGTCGTACAACGACTGCTCCTAAAGAGAGAAAGAGAGAACCGGTGTCGGCGACTCCCGCAAGCCGCCGACACCGGTTCTCAGCTGGAGCCTAGGAGGGGAGCCAAGCGCTCCAGACGCTCTCGTTGGCCTCGATCCACTGGGCTGCGGCGTCGTCCACTGACATTCCGTCGTTTTCAATTGCGGCCAGCATCGAGATCTGGTCGGCGCTGGTGTAGTTCATCGCACGCAAGAAGGCATCGGCGTCAGGGGCGTTCTCAGCCAAGTCGCTATTGATGATCTTGAACAGCACGTCTGCTGGGTAGTCGCAGTCAACATCTTCGGGCGCACTGGCCGCTGCCTTGCCACAGGCGTCGGTGTACTCGGGAAGGAGCACATTAGTGAGGTCGTAGTTGTTGAATGCCGAGTGCGGCGTCCACAGGTAAACAAGGACCGGCTCTTGACGGCTGTATGCCGAATCGACCGCGGCCAGGATTGCAGCTTCGGAGCCGGCGTAGACCACCTGAAGGGGCAGGCCCAAATTGTTGATGATCGCCTCGTCGAACTGCACGAAACTCGGGTCGCCGCCTAGGAATTGTCCCAGGTCACCGGTCTCTGCGGTGGCGAACATCCCGGCCAGCTCAGGATTGGAGAACCCCTCCCAAGTGGCCAGTTCTGGGTACTGGTCCACCATGTAGGTGGGGATGAACCAGCCGATCTTGCCGACAGGTCCGAGCAGGCCAGCGTTGTCGATGTTCGCATCTGGATTGTCGATGAAGTCGACGACGTCCTGGGCGTGCCCAGATGGCCAGATTTCAAGCGATACATCGATGTCGCCGGTGTTGATGGCTGGCCACTGGGCGTTCTCGTCGATGTCCACCCGGACAACGTCATATCCGAGTTCGCTCTCTAGTAGCTGGGCGGCTACTGCGGAGTTCGCCGCAGCTCCGTTCCATCCGTTGACGGCAATCGTGATCGTTGACTGAGAGCCTCGGGAGTCGTCGTCGTTGCCGCAGCTGACGGCAACGAGTGCCAGGACCGCCAAGAGCAAGGCGATAATCCTCCAGCTTCGGGTTGACTTGGTGTTTTCTGTCCGCATGGGATCCCCCTAAATTCAATTGCCGAAAACAGGCTAACTGGACTGTTTTCTAAGATAGCACATCCCTGAGCCGTGCGCTAGAGGCTCTTGGTCATTTGGCAGAGCGGGCAGGTTGCGGGCCATGCTGGGCATCCCGACAAGACGATTCGACGATAGGAGAGAGCGATGTCTGATCTGCCGACCGATCCCAGCGAACTGGTGAGTGCGTTTTGCGCCGCGTGGGCCAACGGCGATGCCGATGAGCTGATGGCCTACTTCACCGATGACGCCGTCTATCACAACGTCCCGATGGATCCCTTGGAGGGGGCCGAGGCCATACGGGCGTTTTTGGAGGGGTTCTTCGCCACCTCCGGAGGCATCGTATTTGAGACCCACCAACAAGCGGCCAACGGCAATGTGGTGCTCAACGAGCGAACCGATTACATCAACACCGCCGACGGCCAGGTGGATTTGCCGGTGTGCGGCGTGTTCGAGATTCGCGACGGTCGAATCGCCCGTTGGTCGGACTACTTCGACATGGGCAAGCTGATGGGCAGCTGAGCTCGTCGCCCAAGTGGGCGGCGCAACTAGCCGCCAAACAGCTCCGAGAGCGTGTCGACCACGTAGCCGACGTCGTCTGATCCCAGCCCGTGGTGGGTGGGGATGCACAACGCATGGCTCATCACCAGATCGGCGTTGGGGAAGCCGTCGGCCGGGGCCCGGTGCTCAATGCCCGAGAAGCCGGGCTGGCGGAGGATATTCCCGGTCCAGACCATTCGGGACTGCACATTGCGGTCTTCGAGGAAGTTCTGCACATCGGTGCGGTCGTGCCCTGACTCGGGCCGCAGGATGAACCCGTAGCGCATCCAGGTGGTCTCCAGTTCGGGCGTGGTGCGGGGCAGGATCACTTTGTCGGTGTGATTGACCAGCAGATCGTTGTAGCGATTGAAGGCGTGCTGACGGCGGGCGTTGAACTCTTGGAGCTTGCTGAATTGCACCAACCCGTAGGCCGCCCCCAGCTCGGAGGGCTCGAAGTTGTAGCCCAGGTCGTCGAAGATGAAGATCTGGTCGTACATGGTGCCGTCGTCCAACGGGCCCCAACGGGTGTCCTGCCCTTTGCGGGAGCCGTAGAGGTACGACTCTGACCGCCTTCCCCAGCGGCGACGGGTCAGGCACTTGTCGTGCAGCTCGGGATCGTCCATTGCCACCATGCCCCCATTGCCCGCGCAGGTGAGCGAGTGGGAGATGGCGAAGCTGGTGAGGCTGATGTCGCTGCGGGCGCCGATCCGGGAGCCCCGCAGCCGGGTGTCCAGCACGTCACAGGAATCTTCGATCACCTTCAGCCCGTGCTCGTCGGCAATGGCCCTGATGACGTCCCAGTCGGGGCAGTTGCCCATCAGGTTGGGGGTCATGATGGCCTTGGTGCGGGGGCCGATCATCTCGGTGATTCGGTTCACGTCGATCTGGAAGGTGTCAGGCTCCACGTCGACGAAAACCGGCACCAGGCCCAACTGGATGATCGAGGACACGTCGGTGGAGAAGGTGAGCACCGAGGTGATGATCTCATCACCGGGCTCCAGGTCGAGCAGTCCTATCCCCAACAGCAGTGCCGAGGAGCCGGAGTTGACCATCACCCCCAGTTCCTTGCCCAGCACCGTGGACACCTCGTCCTCGAAGCGGGCCACGTTCTCGCCGATGTTGAGGTCGCCTGAGCGCAGCACCTCGAGCACGGCTTCGATCTCGCGCTCGTCTTGGATGGCCCCGGCAGGCGGCAGGGTGCGGACTGGTTGATTCGCCATGGCCGCCGATCCTATGCGGGGCGCTGCTCCACCAGCCGCACCAGAGGAATGCGGCGGTGGGGGGCCTTAGCCTGGTAGTCGGCGTACCAGGCCCGGTCGGCCACCAGGCCTTCCCAGGTGGCCTGGTAGTCGTCGCCGTCGCAGATGTCGGCCACCGCCCAGAAATTCCGCCCTTCATCGGTGACCAGCAGTTCGGGGTTGGCCTCTTTGTCGGCCAGGTTGAAATACCAGGACGGGTGGGCTTTGGCCCCGGCATACGACGCCACCACAATGCGATGGCCATCAGGATCTCTCCAGTAGGGCAGGGCCACTTTGTGCTCTTTGCCCGAGCGCCGCCCGATAGTCCTGATGAGCACATGGTGCATGCCCGCGACGCCCCAGACGGCGGGGTCGTCGCTGGACTCCATAGCCTCCACATGCATCTTGGTGATAACCGGGATCTCCTCCAACGACGGGGTCTCCCAGTCTTGTTCCACTCGTTGATCGCTCATCGCTTGTCTCCTCTACTCAGTTCTACTCAGTCGAATACTCAGTCCAGCTTCAACACCCGGCGGGCGTTCTCGCGCAGAAAGCTGGGCCATACCTTGTCCCGGAAGGGCACATCCTTCATGTCGGTCATGATCCGCTCCAGCGACAGCCCCATGGGGAAATAGCCGGCGTAGATGACCTTTTCGGCCCCCCGGGTGTTGGCGTAGCGAATGATGGCCTCGGGGTAGTGCTTGGGGGCGAACGCCGAGGTGGAGTAGTGCAGGCCGGGCCATTTCAGCATGAGCTTCACCGCTAGGTCCTCCCACGGCTCGCAGCCATGGCGGGTGACGAAAGTGAGCTCGGGGAAGTCGTACATGACCCGGTCAATGCGCTCCACGTGCTGGGGCGAGAACGGGAACCGAGGGCCGGGAACACCGGCGCACACGAACATGGGCAGATCCAGCTCCACGCATTTCGCGTAGATCGGGTAGAACTTGGCGTCGTCAATCGGCACCTGGGGGAAGCACCCCGCGGGGAACGCGCCCACCGCCTTGACGCCCCACTCCTGGTGGAGTTGGTCGATGCGGCGTACCTCACCCATCACGTCGTTGGGGTCGACACTCATGGAGGGGATAAACCGCTCGGGGTAGTCCTTCAGCGCCCGCTGGCCGGAATCGTCCTCGCAGGAGACCAGGGCCAGCTCGATGTTGAACCGGTCCATCTCCTTGAGCGTTACCTGTACCGGGTCGTCGTCGGTGCCGTACAGCTCCTTGGGCACCCCTTTGAACATGTACTCCACTGGGAAGTCGAACTCCTCGGACGACTGGGCGTCCTTGGTCTGGGACCGGATGAAGTCGTAAGTGGAGAAGTCGGGCTTGGGGAACCCGATCATGGTGTCGATGATCGGAATGTCGGAGGGCATGGCCATGGTGATGGTCCCTTTCGGTCGGCGGGTCAGGTGGGCGGTGTCTAGGCGGACGCTGCTCAGGCGGCCAATCCTCAGGCGGCCAGCGCGGAGCGGGGGGTGATCACGTCCCAGGCGTTGTCCCGCATCATGGCCTTGGCCTCGGCATCGGTGAAGTTGGGGATGTCGTAGATGAAGTCGGTAGGCACCTCCAGCCCCTCGGCGTGGGGGTAGTCGGAGCCGAACAGCATGTGGTCGGCGCCCATCGTCTCTTTGATCAGATCGATGTCATCCTCGTAGTAAGGCGAAACCCAGACATGGGACAAGAACTGGTCAACCGGGTCGGTCTGGAACTCGTTGGGCATCTTGCCGTAGGCGATCTTGAGCTCCTCCACCAGCCGGGGGGCGAACATTCCCCCGTTCTCGATGCAGGCGATCCGCAGGTTGGGGTGGCGGTCGTACAGCCCATGGCACACCATGGCCGCCATGGTGTCGAAGATCTGGCGGTCGTGTCCGGTGACCTGCTTGAACGTGGAGGTCCGGAACGACTGGAAGTCCTCGGTCGGCTCCCACATCTCGTTGTATTCGTGCAGGCCGCCGTCGCCGCCGTGCATCCCCACGGTGATGCCGGCCTCAGCGAGGCGGGCCCACACCGGGTCGTAGTCGGGCATTCCCGGCGATTGGCTACCGCCGTCGGCGGTGGGCACCGGCCCGGGCACCATCACCACCATGCGGGCGTCGTTGTCCAAGGCCCACTCCACTTCGGAAACGGCCCAGTCCACGTTGATCATCGAGACCACCGGAGCGGCGAATATACGCTCCTGATAAGCGAAGCCCCAGTCTTCGGCCAGCCAGCGGTTGAATGCGGTAAAGGCCGCCACCACCGCCGGAGGGTCGTGGCGCAGGGATTGCTCCATGCCCACACCCAGAGTGGGGAAGAACAGGGCGGCTTCGATGTTCTGGGCGTCCATGAGTTCGAGGCGCTTGTCCCGATCTCGGTACTCGGGCCGCTCGGAGATGGGGTCGAGTTCACCGAACATGGTCTTCACGTCCACACCGTCTTTGTTGCGGCCCCGGAAGAAGTCTTGGAGCGCCCCCGGCTTGGACACCGGGTCGAACGTGGGGTTGGGGATGAACCGGTTGATCTTGCCCGCCACCAGCAAGCGCTGCTTGCCGTCGATGTTGGCCCACTGCATACAGCGTTTTTTCATGGTCGGGTCGATGTAGCGAATGAAGGCGTCGGTGGCCTCGTAGTAGTGGTTGTCGGCGTCGAACACCTTGAACGGCAGGTCTGCCATTTTGCACCTCTGAGTGGGGGAGCGAACGCCTTGATTTTCCTCCTCGTCGGGAATCGGCCACAAGTTGCGCTGCGAAAAGCGACAGCCTGCCTTCTTTTCCAAGGCGGGAAGACCGAGGGCCAGGACGTACCATTCAGAGTTGTGAGCGACGCCGTAATGAGCCTGGCCGTCGATTTTGACCCGGCCGGGCGGGACCAGTGGATGGAGCTGGTGGAGCAAGTGCTGCGGGGAGCGCCGTTCGACAAAAGGCTGGTGGGCACCACCTACGACGGCATCCAGATTCAACCGCTTTACACCAGCGACGACCACCCCGGAGACTTCAGCCTTCCCGGTGCCGCGCCATTCACCCGGGGCAGCAGGGTTGCGGGAGGGGCGTGGCAGGTTCGCCAGGCCCACAGCTGTGCTACCGGCAACCGGGCTGTGCTAGACGACTTGCGCGGGGGAGCTGATGCCATAGAGCTCCACATCGACGGCGAAATCAGGCTGGAAGAGCTCGAAGAGCTACTTGATGGTGTTCCCGCCACGGTGCCCATCATGCTGGCGCCGGGGAGCGAGGCCGCGATATGGCACTTGGTCGATCTCTGGGACAGCAGGGGAGTGGCCAGGGACAAGGCTCTCGGCGGCTTTGGGATGAACCCCCGAGATCCTGCGGCGGCTGAGGCGGTGGCCAACACCTTGAATCTGAACTATCCCAACGTGTTGGTCGCGGTTGTCAACGGGGCGCGGCTGGCTGATCAGGGTGCCACCGAAGCCCAGGAGCTGGCCGGGTCGCTGGCCGACGGAGTTGCCTACCTGCGGGCCTGTGAGCAGGCGGGGCTAGACCTGGCACCGGCGGCCGACAAGCTGGAATTCCGCTACGCCGCCGGAGTGGACCAGTTCTTGACCATGGCCAAGCTGCGCGCCGCCCGCCAGCTGTGGGTCCGGGTGACCGAGGCATGCGACATTGAGCCTGCTGCCCAACGTCAGCACGCGGTTACCTCTGGCGCCATGATGAGCCGTCGTGACCCGTACGTGAACATGATCCGCACGACAGTGGCCTGTTTCGCTGCTGCTGTGGGCGGCGCTGATGCAATCACGGTCAGTCCGTTCGATGCTGCCATCGGTGTCCCGGACCAACTAGGGCTGCGTATCGCTCGCAACACGCAACTCCTGCTGCGAGAGGAATCCCACGTCGATCAGGTGATCGACCCCTCTGGCGGCTCCTACTACGTGGAATCGCTCACTGACGCGCTGGCGGCAACCGCCTGGGGCCTATTCCAAGAACTGGAGGCGGGGGCAAGCCTGGTCGAGCGCATCGAAGCGACCCATAGAGCTCGAAGCCAGGACGTGGCCACCCGCCGCCTCCCCCTCACGGGAGTGAGCGAGTTCCCCGATATCGACGAGGAGGCGGTGGATCGGCTGTCGGGGGCGCCAGAGCCCGAACTGCGCCGACTAGCCGAGCCGTTTGAGGCAATGCGGGATGCCGCCGATGCCGCTCCGTCGCGTCCAACCGCATTCTTGGCCAACCTCGGCCCCATGGCGGTACACACGGCTCGGGCAGCGTTTGCCGTCAATCTGCTGGCCGCCGGGGGAATCCGTGCCTTGGGCAATGACGGCTTTGACGCTCCGGCAGAAGCCGCAGCAGCCTGGTCGTCGTCGGGCTCGCTCATTGCTGTGATCTGCTCCTCCGACGATGTGTACCAAGAGTGCGCCGCCAGCACGGTGGCAGCTCTCAAAGCAGCCGGGTGCGGGTATGTGGTGCTGGCCGGACGACCCGATGACCGGTGGGGGGCAGACGCATACATCCACCTTGGATGCGATGCCCTGGCCGTTTTGCAATCCCTTCACGCAAGGCTGGGCCTGTGACTGTTCCCGACTTCACCGGAGTGGAATTCGGTCCAATGTCGGTGTCGAGTGCCAACGGCACCAGCTGGGCCGACCTGGTGTCCGAGCAGACCGGAGATAGCTCTGACCGTCTGACCTGGGCTACTCCCGAGGGGTTCGGTGTGCGCCGGCTCTACACCGCCGAGGACCGGGCGCCGCTGGACTTCTGCGACACCTACCCCGGACTGGAGCCCTACCTGCGTGGCCCCTACGCCACCATGTACGCCACCCAGCCGTGGACCATTCGCCAATACGCCGGGTTCTCCACTGCGGAGGATTCCAACGCCTTTTATCGGCGCAACCTGGCTGCCGGCCAGAAGGGCCTGTCGGTGGCCTTCGACCTGGCCACCCATCGGGGCTACGACTCCGACAACCAGCGGGTGAGCGGTGATGTGGGGATGGCCGGGGTGGCCATCGACTCCATTCTCGACATGCAGATCCTGTTCGACGGCATCCCGCTGGACCAGATGACCGTGTCGATGACCATGAACGGCGCAGTGCTGCCGATCCTGGCCATGTACATCGTGGCCGGCGAGGAGCAGGGAGTGGAGCCCGAGAAGCTGGCCGGGACCATTCAGAACGACATCTTGAAGGAGTTCATGGTCCGCAACACCTTCATCTATCCGCCGGCGCCGTCCATGCGGATCATCTCCGACATCTTCGCCTTCACCTCGGCCAACATGCCGAAGTTCAATTCCATCTCCATCTCCGGCTACCACATGCAAGAGGCCGGGGCCACCCTCGACCTGGAACTGGCCTACACCCTGGCCGACGGGGTGGAGTACGTGCGGGCCGGGTTGGACTCGGGGCTGGAAATCGACGCCTTCGCCCCCCGGCTCAGCTTCTTCTGGTGCATCGGTATGAACTTCTTCATGGAGGTGGCCAAGCTCCGGGCCGCCCGACTGCTGTGGGCCAAGCTGATGCGGCCATTCAATCCGAAAAATCCCCGGTCGCTGTCGCTTCGCACCCACAGCCAGACCTCGGGGTGGAGCCTCACCGCCCAAGACGTATTCAACAACGTGGTCCGCACCACTATCGAGGCCATGGCCGCCACCCAGGGCCATACCCAGTCGCTGCACACCAATGCATTAGACGAGGCCCTGGCTCTGCCCACCGATTTCTCAGCCCGGATCGCTCGCAACACCCAGCTTTTGTTGCAGCATGAGTCGGGCACCTGCCGGGTGGCCGACCCCTGGGGCGGCTCGTACTACGTGGAACGCCTTACCCACGACCTGGCTCAGCGGGCGTGGGAGCACATCAGCGAGGTGGAGACGGCCGGCGGCATGGCTGAGGCCATCGAGGCGGGGATTCCCAAGATGCGCATTGAAGAGGCGGCGGCCCGTACTCAGGCCCGAATCGACTCCGGCGCTCAAACGGTGGTTGGCGTGAACCGCTATCAGGTCGAAGGCGAAGAGTCCATCGAGGTGCTCAAGGTGGACAACGCCGAGGTACGGGCATCGCAGATCGTCCGCTTAGAGCGGCTGCGCACCGAGCGGAACAACGAGGTCTGCGGTCGTGCCTTGGACGCGCTGACGGCGGGCGCCGACCAACCGGTCGGCAGCGCGGACTCCAATCTGCTAGCTCTGGCCGTAGATGCGGCCCGAGCCCGGGCCACGGTGGGAGAGATCAGCGATGCGTTGGAGAAGGTGTATGGTCGCCATGCGCCCCGGATCCGAACGATCTCCGGGGTGTACCAGTCAGAGATGGGACAGAGCGAAGGCAACGGCAGCGGCACTGGCGAAGTGCGGGAGGCAGTAGCAGGCTTCGCGTCCCGAGCCGGACGCCGGCCTCGCATTTTGGTGGCCAAGATGGGCCAAGACGGCCACGACCGGGGCCAGAAGGTGATCGCCACCGCATTTGCCGACCTCGGATTCGACGTGGACGTCGGGCCGCTGTTCCAAACCCCGGCCGAGGTGGCCCGCCAGGCGGTGGAGGCCGACGTTCACATCGTGGGGGCGTCGTCGCTGGCTGCGGGGCACATGACCTTGGTGCCCGAGCTGCGGGCTGAGCTGAAGCAGCTGGGGCGGGCCGACATCATGATCGTGGTCGGCGGGGTGATTCCGCTCAGCGACCACGACGAACTGCGGGCCGCGGGGGCCGAGGCCATCTTCGGCCCCGGTACCGTGATCGCCGACGCCGCCCTGGAACTGCTGGCCGCCTTGGACGACCGCCGGTGATCGACCTCGACGCCAATGAGCGCTGACCGGTCTCGCCGTTCACCGACAGGATGTCGGTGATGGAATTCGATCTCGACGCCTGTGTCGAGGGGGTGCTGGCGGCCGACCGGACTTGGCTGGGCCGAGCCGTCACCCTGGTGGAGAGCACCAAGCCCGATGATCGGGAGTCGGCTACTGAACTTCTCCAGAGACTGCTACCCCACACCGGTGGCGCTCGCCGGGTGGGTATAACCGGTGTGCCCGGGGTGGGGAAGTCCACCTTCATCGACGCATTGGGCACCTACCTCACCTCCCAAGATCACCGGGTGGCGGTGCTGGCGGTGGACCCGTCTTCGTCGGTGTCGGGGGGCAGCATCCTGGGCGACAAGACCCGGATGCCCAACCTGGCAATTGACGATGCTGCCTACATCCGTCCGTCGCCGTCCTCCGGTTCGCTGGGCGGGGTGACCCGCACCACCCGCGAGACCATGACCGTGGTGGAGGCGGCCGGATTTGACGTGGTTCTGGTGGAGACGGTGGGGGTGGGCCAGTCGGAGATTGCGGTTGCCGACATGGTGGACTTCTTTCTGGTGATGATGCTGCCCGGTGCCGGCGACGAGCTCCAGGGCATCAAGAAGGGCGTGTTGGAATTGGCTGACGCCTTGGTGGTGAACAAGGCCGACGGCGGCAACCAAATTGCCGCTCAGCGGGCGGTGCGGGACTACCGGGCTGCGCTGGCCATGACCGCTCCGGACAATCCCAATTGGGTTCCCCCGGTGCTGGCGGTCAGCGCTATCGAGGGCACCGGCCTCGACCAGGTGTGGGACCAGATCCAGGCCTACTTCCAGGTGCTGGCCGACTCCGGGGAACTCGCCGGCCAGCGTGCTGGCCAGCAAGTGCGGTGGATGTGGGCGATGGTGGAGGATCGCCTCCGCGATCGCCTACAGGCCTCGCCAACCGTTGGGGATCTGGCTGTTCAGCTCGAGCAGCAAGTAGCAGCTGGTCAGACCGCCCCTGCGGCCGCGGCGGACCGAATCTTGGCGGCGTTCGACGGCTAGTCGCCGTTGTGTAAGGGCCCGGTGTAGCGGGCGCTGGGGCGCATGATCTTGTTGTTGGCGGCTTGCTCAAGCAGATGGGCGCCCCAGCCGACGACCCGGCTGGTGGTGAAGGTGGGGGTGAAGGCATCTTGAGGCAAGCCGGACAAGTGGAGCACCACGCCGGCGTAGAACTCCACATTGGTGACGATCACTGCATCGGGCTTCCATTCGGCCAGGTAGGCCAGGATGCGGCTCTCGATGTCGAGGGCCCGTTCCACCAACTCGCCGCCCAGCTCAATTGCGACGGCTTTCAGCGTCTCGGAGCGGGGGTCGGCCGCTCGGTACACGGCGTGGCCAAACCCCATGATCTTGCGGCCGGCGTCGAGTTCGGCGGCGATCCAGGGCACCGCGTTGTCGGGATGGCCGATGGAATGCAGCATGTCCAGCACCCGGCCCGGCGCTCCACCGTGCAATGGCCCAGCCAAGGCGGCCAGCGCTCCACACATGGCCCCGGCTACGTCGGTACCGGTGCTGGTGATGACCCGGGCGGTGAACGTGGAGGCATTGAAGCCGTGGTCGGCGGTCAGGCACAGATAGGTCTCCACTGCCCGGGCATGCTCAGGGAGCGGCGTCTCGCCCAGGGTCATGCGCAGGTAGTCGGCGCTGTGGGAGAGCGACTCGTCGGGTTCCAGCGGCTCAGTTCCTGAGCGGATGCGGTTTACCGCGGCCAGGACGGTAGGGGTGATACCGATGGCTCGCATTACCGCATTTCGCCGCCCGGTCGGATCTAGGTCTAATGTGGGGCGGGGATCGACCACTACCCCCAGCACACTTCGCAAAACCGACATTGGCGGAAGATCGGTCTTGGCCAGGGCAGAGACCATTTCTGCCGCGTCCGGCATCAGACGACGGGCAGCAGCTAATTCAACCCGAAATCCCTCCTCGACTGTCCGGTCGGGAAGGGTGCCGTTCAAAAGCAGGTGGGCCACCGCCTCAAAGGAGTGGTTTCTGGCCAGCGCCGCGGCACTATGGCCTCGATAGTGGTACCACCCCTCATCCCCGCGAACTGAGCCCACCTCCGTGTCGGCCACGATCAAGCCCTTCAGGCCAGGAGGAGCGATGTTCTCAGTCAACGGGGAGACGGCATTCATGCCGCCCATGGTACCCGGAGACCGAATTGTTCCGTTTCTGACCCTGCAGTGGGCCCCGTACTGGGAGTGCAGGCGCTAGAGGATCTGGGACAGGAAGAGTTGGGTGCGTTCTTCTCGGGGGTTGGTGAAGAAGTGCTCGGGCTCTCCGACTTCGACGATTTCGCCGTCGGCCATGAAGATGACCCGGTCGGCGGCTTCTCGGGCAAAGCCCATCTCGTGGGTGACCACGATCAAGGTCATGCCGGTTCTGGACAACTCTAGGATCACGTCGAGTACCTCGGAGATCATCTCGGGGTCGAGGGCCGACGTGGGCTCGTCGAACAGCATGATCTTGGGTTGCATGGCTAGCGAACGGGCGATGGCCACCCGTTGCTGCTGTCCACCGGAGAGCTGACCAGGGAATTTGCGGGCTTGCTCGGGGATCTTGACACGCTCTAACAGCTCCATGGCCCGGTCTTCAGCTTGCTTCTTCGGCATCTTGAGCACTTGTCGGGGCCCCAGGGTGATGTTGTCGATCACGGTGAGGTGGGGGAACAGGTTGAACTGCTGAAACACCATGCCGGTTTCCCGGCGAATGAGAGCGATGTTGCGCACGTCATCGGTTAGCTCGATCCCGTCAACCACAATGCGGCCCCGATCGTGGTGCTCCAACCGATTGATGCAGCGGATAAGGGTGGACTTTCCCGATCCCGATGGCCCGATCACCACCACCACTTCACCCGTGCCCACTCTCATGTTGATGTTCGTAAGGGCCTGGAAAAACCCAAAGAACTTGTCCACGTCCGCCATCTCGATGATGAGGTCCCGGCCGCCGATTTGGGTGGCGTCGCTGTTGACTCTGGAGGTTGTTGTTGTGTCTGTCATCGTTCTCCGACTCCGAGGTGGCGCTCGAGGCGCTGGCTTTCTTTTGACATGGTGTAGCTGATTGCCCAGTAGACAAAGGCTGCGAAGACCAGGGTTTCTGCAATGGCGACGGTCGAGTATTCCTGTTGGGAGTGGATCAGCTCGCGGGCCCTATAGAACTCCACCACACTGATGAAGGCGAACAACGTGGTGTCCTTGAACAAGCTGATGAACTGGCCCACCATCGCAGGAATGACGGCCCGCAGGGCTTGGGGCAGCACGATGAGGCGCATCACAGCGGGTGGTTGGAGGCCCACGGCTTGCCCGGCTTCGATCTGGCCCCTGGGCACGGCTTGCAATCCGCCGCGGACCACTTCGGCCACATAGGCCGAACTGAAGATGGTAAAGACGATGATGGTCCGGGTTATCAGGGAAAGGGGAGTGTCGATGTTGAGGAAGAAGTCGATGAAGATCTTGGCCACAAACAGAAGGGCGATGAGCGGCACGCCGCGAAAGAACTCGATATAGGCCACGCACAGCCAGCGAATGGCGGGAAGTGAGGAGCGCCGTCCCACGGCCAGCAGTAAGGCCAGCGGGAATGACAGGATGATGGCCGCCCCGGACGCCACGAGAGTTAGGTACAGGCCTGACCATTCGTCCCAGCTCACGCTAGAGGTGTCGCCGATGAGCCAGTAGATGACTCGTACCGCGACGACCGCGGCAACCACGGCCAAGGTCTGGGCCACTCGCTTGAGCCACACGAGATCTCTGGCGGTGACAAGTCGTTCACGGCCGGATACTGGCCAGACCATCGTCGTTCCCAGGTACCTGGTGAGGTCTCTGGCGCCTGTGAATTGGAAGGCGGCAAGTGCGAACAACCCACTCATCCACCACCATGCACTTCCTCGTGCGCCCGAGACCACCTGGAAGGACACGATGGCCATGAAGGCCGACGCGAACCAGCAGATGCGCCGGGAGGAGCGGGGGAGGCGTATGGCCACTGACCGCACACCGAGCCCCACCGCAATGGTGGAGAGGGTGAAGAGCGTCGGCCAGATGGTGCGGGTGAACACCAGAATGACCACAAGCAGCAGCAGGATTGGCCAATAGCGGCGAAGCAAATCGAGGGGTGTGGGGCGCTGTGCCTCAACGCCAGTGTCATCGGCCCGGTCTTGGCTTCTGGCGGTAACCGTCCCCCAAGCCAACCCCAGGGCTGATGCCACGATGTACATCTGGGCTACGAGCCGCCAATGCTCGTTACGGGGGTACACGCCCAACATGAGGAGCGTGAGGTTCTTGCGCACCGCCTCCCACTGCCCGGTGACGAAAATGAATCGCCCGCCGTAGTAGAGGAGGATCGCTCCCACCACGACGGCTATCACGGTTATCAGGGTGTTGTACCAACTGTTGAACAGGTTCTTGCGCAGCCAGGCTTTGGGGGATACCCGCATATCCGGGGGCAGGGCCGATTGGCTGTCTTCGGGGTTGGTCTCAGAGGGCGGCATAGTGACAGTCATCGGTTCATCGCTCTTTGAGTTGGATGGATCGGTTGTACGCGTTCAACAGCGCCGACACGATGACGTTTATGGTCACGTAAACAATTACGACTATGAGGATGAGCTGGGGAGCGGGGAAGTTGATGCCCCAGGCGGTGACGACCACGAGGAAAAGGTCGGGGTAGGCCACCGCGAGTCCCAAAGTCGTGTTCTTGATGAGGTTGGCGCACTCGCTGATATACGGGGGAATGGCGATTCGTTGCGCCTGCGGAAGCACCACATGGCGGTATCGCTGGCTGGATTTCAGCGCCACCGACGAAGCCGCCTCGGTCTGGCCCTTGGGTACGGCCAGGATGGAGCCGCGGATTATCTCGGCTACGAAGCTGGCCGTGTATAGGCCGAGGCCCAGAGTCAGCGCCATGTAGCCCGAGTTGGTGCTGAATCCCCCGACCACGCGCCTCCCGTTCTCCGACACGGCGGGCCACGACCACGAGTAGGGGCCGCCCAGGGCCGCAAAGCATGCGACCACGATCACTGCGAAGACCCCCAACGACCACAGGACGCGGTGATGGGGCTCGCCGGTGGCATCGTTGCGACGAGTCCGCCATTGCCACACGGCTACAGCGATGATGGCCGCGGCTAAGACGAGCAGCCAGAAGACGCCAACATTGTTCTCAGAGGCCAGCGACGGGATGGCCCACCGGTCTCGGCTGACAAGGATCCAGTTGGCGTCGGAGCCGAAGAAAGTGCCTTGCCACGGAGGGCTCGACGGATTGAAGCGGGGAAACGGGCCGAAGGTGAACAGGGCAAAGCCGAAAAAAACAATGACCACCAGCGGTGGGATATTTCGCAGGCTCTCCACGTACAAGCTGGCCCCCTTGGCTACTAACCAGTTGGAGGAGAGTCGGGCAATGCCTACGAAGAGTCCCACAATTGTTGCGATGAATATCCCGACCACCGAGGCAACGATGGTGTTCTGTAATCCGATGAGCAGCGCTTTCCATACGGGATCGCGCACGTCAAAGCCGTGGGCGTCTCGCAGGGCAACCCCGTAGGGGGAGTCGAGGAATTCGAAGCCCTTGGGCAGGCCTATTTCATCCATGCTCACGATGAGGTTGTGGAACATCCATCGGATGAGGGCTACAACAACCACCACGGCCAGCAGCTGTGCAGCCAACCGGAGGACTCGCACATCGCGCCACAGCGCCGGTATGCCGGGTTCGGGGACTCTCGGATCACTTGTGGGGAGAATCCGCTTTGTCGTGCCGTCGTGAACGGCCCGGATGCCGACAGCGGCCATGCCAGGCGTTTGTCCGATGCGCACCGCATCGATAGCCACAATGGCAACAACCGCCGCGGGTACCGCAGCGGCGAATAACCAGGCGAGGGCCAGCTCGGGAATATCGCTGTAGTCGTTGAGCAGCCGTAGCCCGAACTGCCACACGGAGATGACTCCAACCAATGCCAGAATCAGCAGGTCGGCCACCAGCGCCAGCACCCTGCGGTTACGGGGCGCGGAGGGTACTGCGGTGAGATCAGCTTGTGTGCTGGCGAAATCAGCCGTGCTGCTCATAGCAGTGTGACCTTGAACTTTAGACGAGAGCGGCCCACCGGTCTGTGACCGGTGGGCCGCTCATCGTTTCAGTATCTGCTCGTCACGAGACGAGCGGGATTTTCCCTAGCGGTAGGGCGGGACGTACATGAGCCCGCCATTAGACCAGAGGTCGTTGACGCTGCCGGCGAGGACTCCCAACTGCGGATAGCGGTTGAAGATCTCCTCGTAGTTGCCGACCTGCTCCACCACATTGACGGCGAAGTCAGTGGGAAGGCCGAGGCCGGGATCGAAGCCGTCGCGGCCCAAGAAATTCAGGATGTTGGGATCGTTGCCGTCGTAGCTGCCGATGTTGCTGGAGTCGAGTCCGAACTCCCAGGCCTGCACGGTGGCCATGGTGGCCCAGTTCACGACCTGTGCCCACTGGGAGTCGCCGTCGCGCACCACGGTGCCGAGGGGCTCCTTCGAGATGATCTCGGTCAAGATGTGCTGGTCAGGTCCGCCCTTCCCCTCAATCTCAAACTTGTAGACGCCGAGAACGCTGCTGTCAGCAGTCATCGCCTCGCACTGGCCCTCTTCGTAGGCCGGTACCAGGGTGTCGAAGCCCTCGAAGGTGACCGGGTTGAACCGGATACCCCGGGCAGCGAATACCGCGGTGAGGTTCAGTTCGGTGGTGGTACCGGTGCTCACACAGATGTTGGCGTCTTCCAAGTCTTCCAGGGTGGTGAACCCAGTGGAAGCCGGCACCATGAGGCCCTGGCCGTCGTAGTAAGTCGTGAACAGGAATTCGGCGCCTTCCGTACCGTCGCGGGTGGCGGTCCAGGTGGTGTTTCGGTTCATCACCTCGAACTGGCCTGATGCCAGCGCAGTAAAGCGCTCGGCACTGGTAACGGGCACGATCTCAACGGCATCGGCATCGCCGAAGATGGCGGCTGCCACCACCCGGCACATGTCGATGTCGAAGCCCTCGTACTCGCCGTCCGCATTCAACAGCGCGAAACCGGGGACGTCGTCGCGGGAGCCGCACAGCACATGGCCGCGATCCAGCACAGCCTGCAAGGTTCCACCGTCTTGAGAGGGAACAACCTCAACTGTTTCCTCGGGTGTTGCCTCTGGCGCCTGTGTGGCTGCTTCGGTGGCCGCCGGCTCTGGGGCAGGGGCGGCGCCGTCGTCATCGTCGTTGCCGCACGACGCGGCAATCAGCGAGAAGGCCAGCACCAACCCGAGTAGGGCCAGCAAGCGGTAAACGGACTTTTGCATGTGATTGCTCCCAACGTTGGACTCAAGGGATGGGTAAGACGCTAGCGGCTGAATCGCGGCCTGACTAGGCCCATCAAAGAATTTTGGATGGAGTTTTCAATGACTTTCGACAATTGATCAGACGCACTATTGCGACGCCAGGGCAGCCTCGCGCTGGCGGGTGGAACGGTGCACAGGGTCGGTGTCGATCACCGGGATGACGTGCTTGCCGAAGTTCACGATGGTCTCGCGCACCACGTCCATGGGCAATGTCGAGGTGAGCGGGCTGATCACGTACTGGTCGGCGCCCACCCGCTCGTACTGGCGGGAGACGTGGATGCAGTCTTCGGCGTTCCCCACGCACAGCGACCCGCCCTCGATGGCCATCTTCACATCGTCGTGGCTCGGCTCGGGGATGACCGCGGGCCATTCGGGAATGCCGTCGGGCTTGGGGAAGGTGTCCAGCCAGCGGTACACGAGGCACTGGTAGTAGTACATGTGGCTGCGGGTGGCCAGGTCGATGGCCATCTCCCGGTCGTCCAGGCAGATGCCGAATCCCACGCACATGACGTTGTCATGGACGAAGTCGCCCACCGGGTTCTTGCAGCTGGCCACCTCGTTCTTGTAGATCTCGATCAGCGGGGCGATCTCGTCGGGGGTGCCGATGGTGAAGCACAGCACCCCGATGCCCAGCTTGCCGGCCTTCTCAAAGGTGCCCGGGCTGCCGCACGCCACCCACAGCGGGGGATGGGGCTTGGTAACCGGTTTGGGGAAGATCTCCCGGGCCGGCATCGAGAAGCTGTCGCCTTCGTAGCTGTAGGGGCCCTCGCGCCACATGTGGGGGATCTGGCGGATGGCCTCGTCCCACAGGCCGCGGGTTACCTCGGTGTCGGCCAGACCGGTCTCCGGGTCGCGGGGGGTGCCCGGCATGCCGAATCCCATGACCTCGGTGGATGAGGAGCCCCGGCCGGTGCCCAGCTCGAAGCGGCCGTTGGACAGCACATCGATCATGGCGGCCCGCTCCGCCGACCGTGCGGGATGGTTCACCGGGGCGGTGATGTTGAAGATGGCCGAGCCCAGATGCACGTTTTCGGTGGTGGACGCCACTGCCGACAGAAACACCTCAGGGCAGGACATGTGGGAGTACTCCCGCAAGAAGTGGTGCTCAGACGACCAGATGTACTTGAACCCGTGCCGGTCGCACAGCTGGGAGATCTCCAAGTTGTCGCGGATGCGCTGGGCCTCCCAGTCGGGATTGCCCTCGTAGCCGAAGTCGGGCACGAAGCATTGGGCGAAATATCCGAATTCCATCTTTAGCAACCCTTGGCTAGTGGTATATCGAGCGGGACTGTACCGGCGTTTGCCCGCGGCAAGCTATACAAGGGTTGATTCGGCTGCGCTGCGGTCCTCGTAGGCCCGGCAGGTAGGGTCGGCGCCCATGGCCTGGACGCTGCGTCGCCCCGCAGCCCGAGTGGTGCTGCTAGATCGACACGGGCGCATCTTTCTGATGCAGGCCAGCGATCCCATCGACCCCCGCAAGGGGCCGTGGTGGGAGATTCCCGGGGGTGGTCTGGGGCCGGGGGAGGATTCGGCCCAGGCCGCTCGTCGCGAGCTGTGGGAAGAGGCGGGGTTCGCCGACGTAGAAGTGGGTCCCTGCATCTGGACCCAGCACGTGGAGTTCGATTTCGCGGGCATCCACTTCGACTCAAATGAGCGCATCCATGTGGCCTGGTGCGCCGATGGGGGCGAGTGGAACCCCCAGCATCTCGAAGCTCTGGAGGCGGCGGCGTTCGAGGATGCGCGCTGGTGGACCCTGGACGAGCTGCTGGCTTCTGATGATCAGGTGTTGCCCGAGCGATTGCGGGAGTTCTTGCCTGACGTAGTTGCCGGTCGGTTGCCTGAAGAGCCGATTGACATAAGTCCTTAGCTCAACGGGTCATCGCGGTCGGCGGCTCTTACGGCGTAGGAGAAGATGATGGCGGGGGCCAGGACGAGGGAGCCGACCACGAGGCAAACGATGATGGCGGTGACCAGGGGGCTGTGGAACCTGGTGGCGAAGCCGGTGAAGAACAGGGTGGTCGCGGCCAGGTACAGGAGGTAGCCCAGCCGCTGGCCGGTTGCGGTCAACCGGGCGATGCGGTGGCGGCGGGCAGCCAGATTGTCGGCGCTCACGGAAGCCACCCGGCGTCGTCCAAGAGGGCGACTAGGTCGGATCGCACCCTCTCAAGGGAGAAGTGCTGCTGGGCGATGGCTTGATTCTGGTCCAACAGGTCGGCGTCGGGGCAGCTGAGGAAGTCGCGAACCTCGTCGAGGCGCTGGGGCGAGAACCACCGGAACCCGAACTCGGCCAACTCATCGGCCACCGGGTAGTCGCCCACCACGCACGGCCTCCGCCAGATGGCCGCCTCCACCGGGGGGTTGCCGAACCCCTCCCAAAGAGAGGGGAACACCACCAGATCGGCCGCCGCGTAGATGTCGGGAGTGCGGGCCACCGGCCGGTGGATCACCGGGCACCGGGCATCGGCCAGCAACCCTTCCAGGGTGTCGTCGTAACCCTCTTCGGCTTGTCCCATCAGCCAGTAGGTTCCCCCCAGGGCCTCGGCGATGGCTATGGCCGTCGGAATGTTCTTGCGGGGAATGGCCCGGACAGGATGGGCCACCAACAGCGTCTCGTCGGCTACTCCCAGTCGGGTTCGCATAGCGTCCCGGTTGCCGGCGGCGCTATTGGTGTCGAAACCGTTGTAGATCACCGCTGCCTTGAGCCCCCGCTGAGCAAACTGATCAGCGGTGAGCCGGTTGATCACCACATGGCGCCAGGCGGGATCGTCGGGGGGCAGTTCGGTTACCGAGGCGAATCTCTCCCGCTGCCACGGTGGATCGTGGTGGTGGAGTATTGCCGGCCGACCGGCCAGCGCCCGGGCCACCGTGCGAGCGGCCGACAGGTTCAGCGGAATGGTGCAGAGGTTCTCCACCACTACCAAGTCGACGTCGTCCACCGCGGCCGAGAACTGTTCAGGGTCGGGCCCGTCAGGCTGGTCGATGCCCAGGCCGGGCACCAACCGGTCGACCGGACCTTCGGCGGCCACCGTCACCATGTCGAATCCGATGTCGCCCAGCAACTCCTGCCAGAGGCGGGCGACGATGGACACTCCGTCGCTCAGCCCCAGTCGAAAGGAGACGATCGCAGCCCGGGCCATTCCTACGAGGTAACCAGATAACCCGGTTTTGTGAGACTTTGGAAGTATGGAAGTCCCTGAGAACCCTGACCGCTCGGCGGTTCGGGCCGCGGCGCGAGCGGTGCTGGAGGCCCACTGGGTTCGCCAGGGCTACACCGCTCCGAACCACGCCACCTATCCGTGGCAGTGGCTGTGGGACTCGTGCTTCCACGCCATTTGCTGGGCTGAGCTCGGTGACGACCGCGCCTTGACCGAGCTTCGCACTGCGCTATCGGTACAAGCCGAAGACGGGTTCGTTCCCCACATGAACTATGTCCGCAACCCCGGAGTGGCCGCCGACCTGTGGGGGAGGGACGACGCTTCGTCCATTACCCAGCCCCCCATGTACGGCCACGCAGTGGCTGAGCTCGTGCGCCGGGGTGTGGACGTTGACGAGGAAACGGTGGCCAAGGCGGAGAGCGGGCTGCGATTCCTGCTCTTCGTCCGCCACCGTCTTCCCAACGGACTGGTGGCGCTGTGCCATCCGTGGGAGAGCGGGGCTGACGACAGCCCCCGCTGGGATGACTTCTGCCCTGGGGGGTTTTCGCTGGAGTCCTGGCGGCCGATCAAGAACCAATTGGTGACCTCGATCGAGCGCAGCCTGGCCGGCTCACCGGTGGCCAATCCGACCTTCGAGTCCGCTTCTGCCGGGTTCAATGCTCTCGTGGTGTTCAACGCCTGGGAGTTGGCCGCGGTCACCGGTCGAACGGCGACAACCGAGCGAGCCGACGAGTTCGCCGACTGCCTGGCCGGTCAGTGGGACGAGTCCCGCCGAACCTGGACCGATGCCGGGGCGTCAGAGTCGGGCTCGGGGAGGGTCCGCACCCTGGACGGCCTGCTGCCGATGCTGGTCTCCGCCAAACCAGACCGAATCGATGCGGTTGCGGCCGACCTAGTCGACCCCTCGGCCTACGGGGGATTATGCGGCCCCGCGGGCGTTCATCGCCAAGAGCCCGGTTTCGATCCCCGCTCGTACTGGCGGGGACCGGCGTGGCCCCAGCTCGGCTATCTGCTCTGGCAAGGGCTGCTTCGACACGGCCGGCATGGGACCGCTGAGCAGCTGGCTTCGACCACGGTCAGGGGCGCCATGCGAAGCGGCTTCGCCGAATATTGGGATCCCGACGACGGTACGGGCGGCGGGGCGGTGCCGCAGTCGTGGACGGCTTTGGCCGCGCTGATGGCCTAAACGGCTCGGCTCAGAGAGCGATGTCTTTCATGGTGCCGACGATGAGGAGTCGCTTGCGGCTGAACACATAGCAGGAGACGCTCCGGAGGCTGTCCTCGCCTTCCCAGTCGGTCCGGCTAGGGGTGATCACGCCGATGTCAAGCTCAGATTTCTCATAGACGAGGCCCACGAACGGCTCGAACTGCTCGTAGCACTGAAGCACGCTCCAGGTGTTGACCGCCTCTTCACCGGGGTAGGGGGCGCCGGAGGGTGCGTTGTGGATCAAGATGGCGTACACCTGGCCGTTGTGGGGACGGTTGCAGCCGATAGCGGTGGTCAACTGGGCCGGTAGGTCGTTGCGGTCCAGGTAGGTGTACTGGTTGAAGCATGTCCCCACTGGCAGGTCGTAGGGATCGGTGACGGTGCCCTCGAACCGGTCTCGAAGGTCCTCTTCGGTGGGCAGGAGATCGGGCTCCGCCGTGGGCACGACAAATATCACGTCGAGCACGGGTTCCTCGGGCTCTTCGTCTCCGCATCCGGCCGCGATAAGGGCCAGCACGAGGACTAGGGGCATCCAGATTCGCCTCAAGATCAGCACCGGTTCCTCAGCATCAGTAGGAGGGTAGGACTTGATCGATGTGCCAGAAGGCCATGAACATGACAACCAAGAAGGGCACTGCCGATAGAGCGTAGGCCGGGAGCCTCCTCCAGCGTTGCCCGGCGAACAGAGCGAAGAACCAAATGGCCAGGGCGGCCATACCCCACAGGATGGCGGGGACTAGCCCGTCGGAGTCACCGTCGAGGCCTTCGCCAAAGGAGCTGGCCGCCTGGGTCTCTTGGGGCGCTTCCGGCACCGGCATTGGGTCGGGCGGATCGTCGTTCGGTGCCGAGACCGGCGCCGGTGCGGCCTCGGCCTCGGTCGGCTCAGGATCGGGGGTCAAACTGGTCGCCTGCTCGGTGGGCTCGGACGTGGGTTCCGGGGAAGGCGCCGCCTGTTCGGCTGGCTCGGTGGGCTCGGTGGCGGGGGCCGCCGCCTGCTCGATGGGCTCCGGAGCGGGAGTTGCTGTGATCGTCTGCTGGGAGTCGATGGCCTCTTCCAGGTTCTCAGTGGCCAGCTCGACGGTCGGAAGTGTCTCCTGCCCTGGACGCGGATAGGTGGGCGCGGGCTCGCCTACCAGCTCAGCAATGACAATGATCCGCTGGCGGGCTGAGCCCTTGGGATGGCATGCCGTGAGGGTGAGCCGGTTGGGATGCACGCTGAAGTCTTGGTCGAGAACCTCTACGGCGGTGGGGGCCACGATGAGGTGGCCATGGTCTTCTCCTTGGGGCAGCACCCGGTAGGTGAACTCTCCTTGGATGGTGGTGATGATGATCTCGTCCCCGGGAAGCACCTTGTCGATCTCCCCGAATGGGGCGCCGTAAGTGGTGCGGTGCCCGGCGATAGCGGAGTTTCCGGCCTGACCGGGTAAGGGGGTCGCCGGGTAGTGGCCGGGGCCCTTGCGGAGATCGCCCACCCGGACGCCTTCCACCACGGTTTTGTCCACGTCGATAGCGGGGATCTGGATCCGGGCGATGGCCGCTCCATTTTCCCGGTAGAGCATGGCCAGCCAGGCGGCATCGGGTTGGTGCGGTTCCCGGACCGGCTCGGGAGTGGCGGCTGGGGTGGGAATCGGGGTGGCGCTAGGGGTTGCCGCGGCTGGCTCGGAACCCTCGGCCGGTGGTTCGGCTGTCGGCTCGGGGGCAGCCGCGGTTGGTGAGGGTGCCGGAGTGGCTTGTGCGACTGGAGCGACCGGGGTGGCCGGTCCCAGGGCGCTGGAGGCTTCCAGCAGATCGGCGAACTCGTTGTCCAGGCTCTGCTGGGCCCTGGCTTCGATGATGCCGGTACCCCAGAGCTGGAAGATCCCGAATAGCAGAATCATGAGCCCGAGCGCGATGACGGTCTTGCCCAGTGATCCCAAGACCCGCGCAACTGTCACGGCGGAGATTCTACGAGTAGTGGGTGGCGAACCCATGTTGACCGGAGGTCTTCGATTGACCTCGGGTCCAAGGGGGAGTCGGCGCGCCGTTGTGTAGAGGTGATGGCGGGCTGGGTACGGTGGGACAATGAAGGTAGCTCTGAGCGTGCGGGACTTCCTGGATCGGGCCGAGACGGTTTACGGAGATCGGGTGGGGATCGTTGACGAGCCGGACCAGCCAGCCGAAGGCTGGGGCGAGCTGACCTACTCCCGGATGGCCGAGTTGGCTCGGGCCCAGGCCGCCGCGCTGGACGACCACGGGATCGGGTTCAGCGAGCGGGTGGCCATCGTCTCCCACAATGCTGCCCGGCTGATGGTCTCCTTGTTCGGCGTAAGCGGTTACGGCCGGGTGTGCGTGCCCATCAATTTCCGACTCAACGAAGAGGAGATCAGCTACATCGTGGAGCACTGCGGGGCGACGATGCTGCTGATCGATCCCGAGTTGGTCGACTCTCTGGCCGGCGTTGACTGCCGTCATCGCTACGTGATCGGCGCGGAATCCGACGAAGCCCTGTATCGATTCGACGCCGAACCCGTGCCGTGGACCCCGGACGAGGATGCCACCGCCACTATCAACTACACCTCAGGCACAACCGCCCGCCCCAAGGGCGTGCAGATGACCCACCGCTCGCTGTGGCTGAACGCCACCACCTTCGGCTGGGCCGCCGGGGTGAGCGACTGGGACGTTTACCTCCACACGCTCCCCATGTTCCACTGCAACGGATGGGGCATGCCCTATGCCATCAGCGGCGCGGGCGCTTCCCACATCGTGTTGCGCAAGGTGGACGGGGCGGAGATCCTGCGCCGGATCGACCGCCACGGGGTCACCTACCTGTGCGGGGCGCCGGCGGTGGTGGCCGCTGTGTTGGACGCGGCCCAAGACTGGGAGGGGGAGATTCCCGGTTCGGGCCGGGTGCGGATGACAGTGGCCGGCGCGCCTCCGCCCACCCGCACCATCGAGCGGATGGAGACCGAGTTGGGCTGGGAGTTCATGCAGCTCTACGGCCTCACCGAGACCGCGCCCTATCTGACCATGAATCGCCGCCGGGCCGAGTGGGACCACCTCAGCCCGGCCGAACGAGCGATCAAGCTCTCCCGCCAGGGTGTGCCCGGATTGGGCATCTCACTGGGCGTGGACGACTCCGGCGAGGTGCTAGCCCGGGGCAACCATGTGCTGGCGGGGTATTGGGAGCAGCCCGACGCCTCGGCCGAGGCCCTGGCCGGGGGCTGGTTCCACACCGGCGACGGCGGGCTTATCGACGACGAGGGCTATCTCACCCTGTCGGACCGCAAGAAGGACGTGATCATTTCCGGCGGCGAGAACGTGTCATCTATCGAAGTGGAGGACGCCTTGTTCGCCCACGAGGCCGTGGCCGAGGTTGCGGTCATCGGGGTGCCCGATGAGAAGTGGGGTGAGACGGTGAAGGCCCTGGTGGTGCTGGCGTCGGGGGAGTCGGCCTCTGAGGCTGAGCTGATTGAGCACTGCCGAAACCGCTTGGCCCACTACAAGTGCCCCACGTCGGTGGAGTTCCGCGACGAACTGGCCCGCACCGCCACCGGCAAGCTCCAGAAATATCGCCTCCGCGAGCCCTACTGGTCGGGCCACGACCGCCAGATCAACTGAGCGACAGGACCCGCCGCCCGGGAGCGCTCTGTCAGCCCAGCGTCACTGGCGTCGACACCTCAGTAAAGAAGTCATTCCCCTTATCGTCAGTCACGATGAAGGCCGGGAAGTCTTCCACCTCGATCCGAAACACCGCTTCCATTCCCAGCTCGGGGTACTCCAGCACCTCAACCTTGCGGATCGAGTCCTTGGCCAGCCGGGCGGCCGGCCCGCCGATCGAACCCAGATAGAAGCCGCCGTGGCGGGCGCAGGCATCGACCACCTGTCGAGACCGGTTGCCCTTAGCCAGCATCACGAGACTGCCGCCGGCGGCTTGGAATTGGTCCACATAGGCGTCCATGCGCCCCGCGGTGGTGGGTCCGAATGATCCGGAGGCGTAGCCCTCGGGAGTCTTGGCCGGACCGGCGTAGTAAATCGGGTGGTCGCGCAGGTACTCCGGCATGGGCTCGCCGGCGTCGAGGCGCTCCTTGATTTTGGCGTGGGCCAGATCGCGGCCCACCACCAGTGTTCCGGTGAGCGAGAGCCGAGTCTTCACTGGGTATTTCGACAACTCGGCGCAAATGTCGGCCATGGGCTGGTCCAAGTCGATGCGCACCACCTGGCCGCTCAACTCGTCATCGGTAACCTCCGGCAGGAAGCGGGCCGGGTCGGTCTCCAGTTGCTCCAAGAAGATCCCTTCTGAGGTGATCTTGCCGAGGGCCTGGCGGTCGGCCGAGCACGACACCGCCACGCCCACGGGACAGGAGGCGCCGTGGCGAGGCAGTCGGATAACCCGGACGTCATGGCAGAAGTACTTGCCCCCGAACTGGGCCCCGATGCCGAATTGCCGGGTCAGCTCGAGGATTCGGCCTTCCCACTCCAGGTCGCGGTAGGCGTGGCCGGTCTTCGACCCCTTTGTGGGCAGTGTGTCTAGGTAGCGGGCCGATGCGTACTTGGCCACCTTCAGCGTGTACTCGGCCGAGGTGCCGCCGATGACTACCGCCAAGTGGTAGGGCGGGCAGGCTGCGGTGCCCAGAGTGCGGAGCTCTTTGTCCATGAAGCGGGTGAGCGATTCGGGGTTGAGCAGCGCCCTGGACTCTTGGAACAGATACGACTTGTTGGCCGAGCCGCCGCCCTTGGCCATGAACAGAAACGAGTAGGCATCTCCCGGTGTGGCGTAGATCTCGATCTGGGCCGGCAGGTTGTTGCCGGTGTTGCGCTCTTCGAACATGGTCAGGGGGGCCATCTGGGAATAGCGCAGGTTCGAGGTCTGGAAGGTGTCGAACACCCCCCGGGCGATGGCCCGCTCGTCGTCGGCATCGGTAAGCACCCGCTCGCCCTTGTGACCCACTACCACTGCGGTCCCGGTGTCCTGGCAGCCGGGCAGCACTCCGCCGGCCGCGATGTTGGCGTTGCGGAGCAGCTCGGTGGCCACGAATCGGTCGTTGGCCGAGGCCTCGGGGTCGTCCAGGATGGAGGCCAGTTGGGCCAAGTGACCGGAGCGCAGCAGGTGGGAGATGTCCCGCATGGCCTCGCTGGTGAGCAGTCGCAGGGCTTCGGGATCGACTTGGAGGAATTGGCGGTCGCCGAGTGTGACGGTGGAAACGTAGTCCGTGGTCAGCAGCCGGTATTCGGTGGCGGTATCAGGTCCCTTGGGGAGCAGTTCGGAGTAGGCGAATTCGGCCATTTTGTTGAGCCATTCAGCGCGGGGTTCTACTCAGCCTAACGCCGGGGTTCCGGCGAACGGCGATGGGTCGCCGGTGTCGGGAATTACTGGGGGGTGCCAGCTCATGACCTGGCCAAGCTGGTTTGCGAAGTCACGCCAGTCCGGAGGATTCCAGCCTTCGGCCGAGGCCCGAAGGTTAAGCTGGTGGTCCAAATGGACGATGGCCGGAAGGGACTCCAGCCCCAGGGCTCTCACTACGGAGCGGTCTTCGTCGGCGAATGTCAGGAATTCTTCGCTCCACGGTCCGAGAAACTCCTCGGCCTCTTGAGCTGAGGCGGTGACCATGAACGACACCCGGCAGTCGGCACCGACGAAGTTCCGCAGAATGCGACCGGCGGTGTCGATCATCCACGAGCTTTCATAGGTATAGGGATCGAGCACGACGATGACCAGATGGAAGACGGTGACCCAGTCGCCGATCGGGCGGGGCTCGCCGTTCAGAGGTGTCAGGTTCACATCGGCGTCAAGCGTGGTGGACATCGCATTTGAAAATAGCCCAGTGGGAGGTAGGAACCCGGTGTCGTGGCTGATGATCAGATTGCCGTCGCGTACGCTTTGGCGGTGCACCCGATCGAGCATCTGCGCTATGTGGCCCGGTCTTCGGGCGTGGGACAGGAGTCACTGGTGCGGGAGACGGCCGGGGCGCTGTTGAGTTTCGGTCACGACCCGGCCGGGCTGGTTACCACCTGTCGGCGGATGCTCGCTCGGCAGCCTTCTTCTGGTCCGCTGATGTGGCTGGCCTCACGGGTCCTCACTGCGGCTGATCCCCGGTCTGAAGTCCGGGCGTGCATGGAGGCGATCTCCGATGACAAGACCGCCCGCCTGTTGTCGCGCCAACTTCCCGTCGAGGCCTCGGTCTGCGTACTCGGATGGCCTGATCTGATCGGCCGGGCTCTCCGGCTTCGAGGCGATCTTCGGGTACTGGTGGTGGACGTGCTGGGGGAGGGCCAGCACTTCGTGCGGCGATTATCGGAACAGGACGGTTGGGTGGACGAGGTGGCCGAGAGCGGGTTGGGTGCGGCGGCGGCCTCAGCCGACGTCGTGCTGTTGGAGACCGCTGCGGTGGGCCCGGACGGATGTCTCGCCGTTGCCGGGTCTCGTGCGGCCGCGGCGGTGGCCCACGCTGCCGGCGTGCCGGTTTGGCTGATCGCCGGCAGGGGAACAGTCCTTCCCGGTCCCATGTGGGACTCGCTGATCGAGGGGGCATTGGGAATGGTGGAACCGTGGGATGCCGACGAAGAGGTTGTGCCACTCGCACTGGTGGACCAAGTGGCCGGCCCTGATGGACTGGTCACAGTGGCCGAGGCAATCTCGAGCACCGACTGCCCCGTAACCCCTGAACTGTTCTGCGCCGCCATTTGACTGGTATCCGCCTGATCAGTTGCACCGGTCGCCGGGCCGCGGCGGCTTTGCTGGCTGCGGTGATCGTGTTGGCGGGTGGTTGCGGTGACGGTGGCACGGCTCCAGCGTTCATTTCTGATCCCACTCCCAACACCTCAACGCCGGTTCCCGCGGCCGCGCCTACTCCCGTTGCCACGCTTGCTCCCGCGGTTCCTCCTTCAGCCGCGCCTACTCCCATTGCTCCGCCAACTGCCACTAGCACTTTTGCTCCCACAGCCACACCCATCCCTACGGCTTCGGCGACTCCCGATCCCTCGGCCGAGCCGCAGTCCTGGCATGCTCGGCTGGCCTTTACCGGAGACCTCTTGTCACATGGTCCGGTGTTCAGGCAGGCGCAGGCCAATGGGGGCGAAGATTTGGCCTACGACTACCGCCCCATGTTCGAGTTGGTGCAAGACACCCTGAGCGATGCCGACTTGGCGGTCTGTCACTTGGAGACTCCTCTCTCGCCCAACAACCGCAACCTTTCCGGCTACCCCTTGTTCAATGCCCCCGGCGACCTGGCTGTTGCCATTGCCCATGTGGGCTATGACGGTTGCTCGACCGCTTCGAATCACTCCCTGGACCAGGGGATCACCGGCATCAATGACACCCTCGACCTATTCGACCAGGCGGGCCTGGGCCACGCCGGCATGGCTCGCACTGCTTTGGAGGGGGCAATCCCGAGGTTGTATTCGGTAAACGGCGTCACCATCGGTCACCTGTCCTACACCTACGGCCTCAATGGGCTCATCCTCCCCGATGACAAGCCGTGGGCAGTGGACATCAATTCTGTCCAGGACATTCTCGGAGAGGCTCGGGCGGCCATCGAGCTCGGGGCCGAGTTCGTGGTGCTGAGCATCCATTGGGGCGCGGAATATCAGGTGGCACCGACTTCGCAGCAGAGGTCTTTGGCCAAAGAGCTCCTCGCCGGCGACGAGATCGACATCATCGTCGGCACGCATGCCCATGTGATTCAACCGGTGGAGCGACTCGGCGGCAACCTCGTGATCTATGGACTCGGGAACTTCTTGTCCAACCAGTCACCCCAGTCATGCCGGTCATGTCCGCCGGAAAGCACCGATGGTGTGATTGTGCTGGTTGATTTGGTGGAAGGCGAGACCGGCGCTCTTGATGTGGCCGCGATCAGCGCCGTGCCGACTTGGGTCGATCGGCGGACTTTTACCATTGTCGATGTGGGTGCCGCGTTGGCCGCCGGAACCAGCTCAGAGCTCACCGGCCAGCTTGAGCAGTCGTGGGCCCGGACGACCGCCACGCTTCGCAGCTACGGCGTGGATGTGATGTTCGCGGGGCTGCCTTAGGCGGAGCCTGATGGGGGTCCCCGACGGGAGGTCGATTGGGGATAGGCACTAGCCTTAATGCTGTGGAGGGGCAAGATGTGTCCCTTTTCGAGGAGTCCAAGTGTCTGACAGTCCGCCGTTCGACTCGGCCTTTTTCCGCCAAGTGCTCGGACAGCTTCCCACGGGCGTAACCGTGGTCACCGCCGCGGGCTCTGACGGACCCGCCGGGCTGGCCATTGGTTCCTTTGGCTCCGTGTCACTCGACCCGCCGCTGGTCATGTTCATGCCGGGCAAGACGTCAACAAGCTGGCCGGCCATCGAGGTCGCCGGCCATTTCGGGGTGAACATCCTGGCTGAGGACCAAGGGGACATGTCCAACCTCTTCGCCTCCAAGGCCGAGGACAAGTTCGCCGGTTTGGAGTGGACGACCAAGATCACCGGCGCACCGATATTCGAGAGTTCCCTTGCTTGGATCGACTGCGAGATCGACCAGATCGTTGAGGGGGGCGACCACTGGATCGTTCTCGGCCGGGTATTGGATCTGGGCGTGCAGCGAGACGATGTGGGGCCACTGGTGTTCTTGGCCGGCAAGTACGGCTCTTTCGACCCGATGGGCTGACCCCCAGGACCACAGAGCCATGCCGATCTATGCACTGGGAGACATTGAGCCCAACATCCATCCGGAGGCGTTTGTCCACCCGCAAGCGGTGATCATCGGCCGGGTGAGCATCGGTGTTGAGTCGACCATTTGGCCGGGGACGGTGCTACGTGGCGATGGAGCGGGGATCACCATCGGCGACCGCACCTCCATCCAGGACAACGCCGTTATCCACAACACCGATGAGCTGGCCACGGTGGTGGGCAACGACGTCACCGTCGGCCATCTGGCTCACTTGGAAGGCTGCACCGTGGAAGACGAGGCGCTGGTCGGCGTCGCCGCAGTGGTGCTGCACGAAGCGGTGGTGGGCCGGGGCGCGCTGGTGGGTGCCAGCGCGGTGGTCACCAACCACATGAAGATCCCGCCGCTGGCCTTGGCCATCGGGGTGCCGGCCAAGATTCGGGAGGGGCACATGGCCGAGGGGCAGAATCGAGAGGACGCCCAGGGCTATGTGGACCGGTGCCACCGATATCGGGCTGAGATGCGCCTATTGGGCTGATCGCCGGTAGTATTCAGATCAACCACGCCTTCCCTGCAACTAGGATTTGGATATGTCGTCGGAAGCCCTCGCCTTAGATCTCGGCCGATACAAGCTCGGCTGGAGTGACGAGGAGGATTACGTCTTCAAGCCCAAGAAAGGGCTGAACACCGACATCGTGCAGGAGATGTCGTGGATGAAGAGCGAGCCCGACTGGATGCGGAACTTCCGGCTGAAGTCGCTCTCCCGGTTCGAGAAGCGGCCCATGCCCACATGGGGCGGCGACATGTCGGGCATCGATTTCGACAACATTTACTACTACATCAAGCCCACCGAGGAGCAGGTCGACGCCTGGGAGGACCTGCCCGACGCCATCAAGGACACCTACGAGAAGCTGGGCATTCCCGAGGCCGAGCGCAAGTACCTGGCCGGGGTGACCGCGCAGTACGAGTCGGAGGTTGTGTTCCACCGCAATCGGGAGGACTTGGAGCACCAGGGAGTGCTGTTCTGCGACATGGACACCGCGCTCAAGGAGTATCCCGAGCTGGTGAAGGAGCACTTCGGCACCATCATTCCGCCGGGCGACAACAAGTTCTCTGCTCTGAACTCGGCGGTGTGGTCGGGGGGCAGCTTCATCTACGTGCCGCCCGGGGTGACGGTGGAGATGCCGCTTCAGGCCTACTTCCGCATCAACGCCGAGAACATGGGCCAGTTCGAGCGGACCCTCATCATCGCCGACGAGGGCTCACAGGTTCACTACATCGAGGGGTGCTCGGCCCCGGTGTACACCAGCGATTCGCTGCACTCCGCGGTGGTGGAGATCCTGGTAAAGAAATCGGCCCGGGTCACCTACACCACCATCCAGAACTGGTCCAACAACGTGTACAACCTGGTCACCAAGCGGGCCAAGGTCGAGGCCGAGGGCCACATGGAGTGGATCGACGGCAACATCGGCTCCCGGCTGACCATGAAGTATCCGGCAGTGGTGATGGTCGGCCCCAAGGCCTCGGGCGAGGTGCTGTCGGTGGCCTACGCCGGTCCCGACCAGCATCAGGACGCCGGAGCCAAGATGACCCACGCCGCTCCGGAGACCACCTCCAAGATCGTGTCCAAGTCGATCTCCAACGGTGGCGGGCGAACCAGCTACCGGGGCTTGGTCCGGGTAGAGGACGATGCCTACGGATGTCGCAGCCATGTGCAGTGCGATGCGCTGATCTTGGACGAGGACAGCGTGTCCGACACCTACCCCTACATGGAGGTGGGCACCCGGGACGCGGAGATCGGCCACGAGGCCACCGTCTCCAAGGTGGCTGATGAGCAGTTGTTCTATTTGATGAGCCGGGGGCTGACCCAAGAGCAGGCCATGGGCATGATCGTCAACGGCTTCATCGAGCCCATCACCCGCACCCTGCCAATGGAGTACGCCGTGGAGTGGAGCCGGCTCATCGAGCTGCAGATGGAGGGATCTGTCGGCTAATGCCCATGCGGCAGGATTGCAAGTACTTCGAGAGCCGGTCGTACCCCAATGGTGAGACCGTGCGGAAGTGCGATTTAGACTTGGCCCCTGAGGCTCCGTGGCGCTGTCCCGACGACTGCTCGGCCTACGAGCGGCGCATGGTGGACGTGAATTGGTCCCACGGAACCTTGGTCACACCGCCCACTCCCGAGGCGCCGGCCAGCGTGGGCAGCGACGAGAGCGTTGGTGCCCTGTTGGACGCCGCCGAAGACATCGTGAATGAAGCAGGCCCCAGAGTGCTGGCCGAACTGGAGAAGGAGAAGTCCCGGCGACGGCTGAGAGCAGGCGGCGGCGGAAAGGCGAAGCGGCGAAAGCGCCGTCGGCGTACGTGACCAAAACCCAGTTCACCCCCGATGCGGCCGGAGCCATTCCCGGCCCCGACTGGCTGGTGCGCCGACGAGTCGCCGCCGCCGAGCAGGTGGCTGCTGCGCCTATGCCCTCGGTGGAAGAGGAGGTGTGGCGGTATACGCCGATTGGCCAGTTGGACCTCGGCCGCTATCAGCTGGCGGCAGATCCCGGTGAGCGGTATACAGCCGAGGTTCCCGACCACTGCGCCGTTGCCGATACCAGCAACGGCCGGCTCTGCGGAGTTGAGTTGGCTCCGGAGCTCGCCGACATGGGGGTGGAGGTCCGCCTGCTGGGCGATGGCGACGCCGACTTGGCCGCGTCGGTGGATGTTGACCTGTTCGCCCTCATGAACGCGGCCTTCGCCGTCGAGCCTTTGCTGATTCGGGTGCCGCCAGGGGCGAGCGTGGAGGGTCCGATCATTGTGCGCCATTGGCTTGACGCCGATGGGGGAGCAGTGTTTCCCCGGCTGATCGTGGACGCGGGGGCTGACTCTGCAATTGAGGTGTTGGAGCTGTACGGCTCGGCCGACGTAGCGGCGTTCGTGAGCCCGGTCATCGAGATCAGGGCGGCCGCCGCCGCTCGGGTGGGGTACCTGGCAGTGCAGGATCTGGGGCCCAAGGTGTGGCACATCGGCTCTCAGGTCAGCCATATCGGCTCGCAGGCCCACCTGAGGGCATCCACCGCCGCGCTCGGCGGGGCATATGCCCGGACGCGGCTGGACACCCACTTATCGGGACGGGGGGCGACGGGCGATCTGATCTCGCTGTATTTCGGTGATGGCGAGCAGACGCTGGATTTCCGCACTTTCCAGGATCATGCCGCTCCGGATACCACCAGCAGCCTGCTGTTCAAGGGGGCGGTGGACGACGCCTCCCGGTCGGTGTACACCGGTCTCATTCGGGTGCGGCCCGACGCTCGGGGCACCAACGCCTACCAGACCAACCGGAACATCAAGCTGTCGGAAGACGCCTGGGCTGAGTCGGTGCCCAACCTGGAGATCGAGAACAACGAGGTCCACTGTAGCCACGCCTCCGCGGTGGGACCCATCGACGGCGAGCAGCTGTTCTACTTGGAAAGCCGGGGAGTGCCCACCGAGACCGCCGAACGCCTCATCGTCACTGGGTTCTTTGACGAGGTGCTGGATCAGTTCCCCGTTGCAGGGGCGGTGCCGGCGGTGCGCGCTCGGCTTCAGGCCAAGATCGCGGGGTTGAGCCATCATCATGTGGGCAACGGGAGCGGATTGTGAGCGCTGAGGGGATCACGAGGATCACGCTGTGCCCCCTGGACGAGCTAGAGGACGGGGAGGCTCGACGGTTCGACGTCGAGGTCAGCAGCCTGGTCCACAAGGTTGCAGTCATCCGCTTGGGAGATGATCTCTACGCCTTGGGCGACATATGCAGCCATGCTGACTATTCGCTAGCGGAGGGTGAGGTGGATCCCGAGGAGGGCACCATCGAGTGCTGGAAGCACGGCAGCCTGTTCTCGTTGGAAACCGGCGAGGCCGAGACTCTGCCCGCCACTCGGCCGGTCCCGATCTACGACGTGGGCGTGGATGACGGCCAGGTCTGGCTGGAGGTGGGCCACGATGAGTAGGTCGAATAAAGAAACAGCCAAGAGCAAGCTGGTCGTCTCAGACCTTCATGTCAGGGTCGGCGGGCAGATGGTGCTCAATGGGGTAGACCTCCGAGTGGCGTCGGGCGAAGTCCACGCCGTGATGGGACCCAACGGCTCGGGCAAGTCGACTTTGGCCTACGCCATCATGGGCCGTCCCGGCTATGAGATCACCGCGGGCTCGATCACCCTGAACGATGTCGATCTCGTGGATCTCTCCCCGTGGGAGCGGGCCCATGCCGGACTGTTCTCCACCCAGCAGTATCCCACCGAGGTGCCGGGTGTGGGTTTGGAAGTCATGCTGGAAGAGGCAGTGGCCGCTACCGAGGGAGATCGCAGCGCGGTGGAGGCCCAGGTGGTGGCCGAGGCTGAGTTGGTTGGCTTCGACCTTGATCTCTTGTACCGCTCGCTAAATGTCGACCTGTCCGGAGGAGAGATGAAGCGGAGCGAGGCGGTGCAGCTCGGTGTGCTCCGTCCCCGCATCGCCATCTTGGACGAGCTCGACAGCGGCCTCGACGTGGATGCGCTGGCCGCGGTGAGCCATCGCATCGAACAGGCCACCCATGAGGACAATCTCGGGGTGCTGGCCATTACGCACTTCAGCCGACTGCTGACTGTGCTTCATGCCGACGTGGTCCACATCCTCATCGATGGTGCTATCGCCGAGACTGGAGGCCCAGAGTTGGCTGCCCAGCTGGAGGAGACTGGTTACGATCCCTGGATCGACACTCGGGCCGAATCACCGGTAGAGATCCACTCACACTTAGAATTCGGAGGGGGAGGAGACCCATGGCCGTAGACGCTGATGCCAAGAGACTGCTGAGCGACGAGGAGATTTCGGCTGCCTTGGCCGACCTTCCCGGTTGGGAGCGCCAAGGCGACAAGCTCGCCGCCACCTTCAATTTCTCCGACTTCTCTGAGGCCTTCGGCTTCATGTCCCGGGTGGCATTGATCTCCGAGCGGCTGTTTCACCATCCCGAGTGGTCCAACGTCTGGTCCACCGTCGAGATCGCCATCACCAACCACGCCGCCGGCGGCCTCACTGAGCTAGATCTCGAATTCGCCCGCCGCGTCAACGCCCTGGTCTAAGACCGCCTAATCGGGCGACTTGCGGGGACCGCTGCCCTAACCGACAAGCAGATGCCGAGCCCAAAGGGCAAGACGGTGATTGTGACACACAACTGTTAGCGGTAGGGTTGGCCGCAACCACTCGAGGACATGGGTTTTGGTCCTCCTCTAGCGATAAGAACATCCGAGGAGGCTGGAAATGCCTGCGAGTGAACAAAAGCGACTGGCGCTGCGCAACCGACTGATCGAAGTCCTGGGAGAGGAGGAGGCCGAAGTTCTGATGGAGAGCCTTCCCCCCTTCGATTGGCACAAACTCGCTACCAAAGAGGATCTCTCTGTCTTGGAAGGCAAGATCGAGGCTAACAAGGCGGCCATCGAGGCCAGCGAAGAACGTCTCCGCACCGAGATGGACGCCGGATTCGCCAACATCCGCACCGAGATGGACGGCAAATTTGCCAACATCCGCACCGAGATGGACGGCAAATTTGCCAAGGTCGATGCCGAATTCACCAAATTGCGTGGAGACATGGCGCTTCAGTTCGCCAGACAGACCCGCACGATGGTGTTCACCATGTTGGGCATGTCGTTGCCGACCTGGGGCGCGATCTTGGCCGTGGGCCTGGGCTGACGCTGCTCGTCAATAGCCGCCGGCGGCGAGCCCTTGACCTTGCCCTAGATTCTCGCTGGCCCACGGCCCTCGTCATCGGGGTCCTCCACAGGTCGCGGATGTGGGGTTTTGGTTTAGCCGGCTGGTTTTGGTGTTTGGGGTGGCGGTCCTGCGGGGTGCTGGTTGGGAATGTCCATGGGCATGAAGCCTGGTCCGGGCCAACGGCGGGCTGGGTGGGGAATGCGCGGCCAGTGGGCGGGGTTCGCCGTCTAGGGTTGTTTGAGTCTTGAGCGGTGGGGGGAGCGGCCTTCGAGCGGGCTCCACCGGGATCACTGCTGAACGGGCAGATCCAACTCGACCAAGGTGTAGTGCCCGGTGCCCTCCTGGTCATCCCACTGCACTGCCCAGTTCCAGCAGGCGATGGTCTGGTCGGCCCGCAACCCGCACATAGCGCCGTCGAAGCCGCCGATCTCGGTGAAGCCGGCGATCTGGGTGAACTGCCCGGCGGGCCCATCCAACTCGACCCTGACCGGGTTGTGCTCCCTGCCCTGGATAGCTACCGCGTTTTCCCAGTTCCAGCAGGTGAGGGTCTGGTCGGCCTGTATCCTACACCCAGCGAAATTGAATTCAGCGGTCTGAGGGATCTGGGTGAACTGCTCGGGGATCTGGGTGAATTGCCCGGTGGGCGTGTCCCGCTCGACAAAGACCCAGTTGTGGTCCCGTGACAGTTCCCAGTCCCAGCAGGCGAGGGTTTGGTCGGCCCGCAACCCGCACATAGCGCCGCCGAGTTGGGCGGCGAAATGGGTGAATTGCCCGGCGGGCCCGTCCTGCTGGGCCAAGATCCAGCCCAGATCGTTGCCATCGATATCTCTGCGGTGTTTCCAGTCCCAGCAGGTGAGGGTTTGGTCAGCCCGCAACCCACACACAACGCCACCTAGGTCGGCGATCTGGGGGATCTGGGTGAATTGCCCGGCCGGCGTGTCCAACTCGACCCAGATGACGTCCCAATCTGGCCCCAGGTATGTCAGTGCCCAGCAGGTGAGGGTTTGGTCGGCCCGCAACCCACACATAATGAGGTCTCTATCGGCGATCTGGGCGATATGGGTGAATTGCCCGGTGGGCACATCCTGCTCGACCAAGACTCTGTGCCGGTTGCCCTGGTCATCCTGCTGCGTTTCCCAGTTCCAGCAGGCGAGGGTCTGGTCGGCCCGCAACCCACACACAAAGTTCCTGCCGGTGTCGTAGTTGGCGATATGGGTGAATTGCCCGGTGGGCACATCCTGCTCGACCAAGACTCTGTGCCGGTTGCCCTGGTCATCCTGCTGCGTTTCCCAGTTCCAGCAGGCGAGGGTTTGGTCGGCCCGCAGCCCGCATATACCGCCGCCGAGGCTGGTGATCTGGGTGAATTGGCTGGCTGGGGCTGGTTCGGTTGGGCTCGTGGTTGGTTCGGTTGGTGGGGTGTTGTTGGTGCAGCGGCCGGGCACGATGTGGGTGTCGATGTCGAACTGGCAGCGGTATGTGTTCAGCAGTGTTTCTTGGTTGGCGATTAGTTGGTCGCGGGTTTGTATGTCGGTTTCGGTCGGGTTGCCTTGGAACGGTGTTGGGGGTTGGGGGTCTTGTGCGGGGGTGTTGTTGGTGCAGCCGCCGGGCACGATGTGGGTGTCGATGTCGAACCGGCAGCGGTATGTGTTCAGCAGTGTTTCTTGGTTGGCGATCAGCCGGTCGCGGGCTTGCACCTGTTCGGCTTCGGGGCTGTCTTCTGGGCTGGTTTGCGCGCCCGCTATCGGTGCTGCCAGTGTCTGCGCCGCCAGGCACACTGCGGCGGCAGCCAGCAGCGCCGCTGTCCGGCTTCGGCGTTTCACCCATGTGGAATCCAAGATTATGGGGGGCGACGATACCCCCCCCCCCCCCCGGCAAGTTTCCAATTCCCATGGCCAAGCGGGCGCCTATGTCGTCGCAGACCAGGCGAAAGAGTTGAGCGCAGGCACATTGAGGTGATCGAAGCCGCGGGTGCTTCGAGCGGCCACGGTGAGCCGGTGGACGATGGCGACGGCGGCGATCAGGGCATCTTGTAGCAGCTTGTCGGCTTGCCGATGCATCAGTTGGGCCCATTCGCGAAATGCGGCCGCGTCAACAGCCAGGACTTCACAGGAATCAAGCACCCGCTCCAGCCAAGCCCCAACCTCGCCTGCTTCGGCCGCGCCCTGCTCGCGGGCGATATCAGGCGGTGGCTTGGGCTTCTTCGACGGCTTGGGTGAGGGTGTGCCACGACAGAGTGGCGCACTTGATGCGGACGGGGAACTTGACCACGCCCTTGAGGGCTTCCAGATCGCCGAGCTTGATATCGGCGCCGTTGCCGTTGATCGGCGCGGGATCGTCGGGGTCGGGCTCGATGGACATCATGGACTTGAAGGCCCGGTTGAGTTGGTGCAGTTCCTCGGTGGTGCGGCCCTTGACGATGGCCGACATCATCGACGACGAGGCCTGGCTGATGGAGCAGCCCTGGCCTCCGAACTTGATGTCGTCGACCACCCCGTTGGCCAAGCGCACGTAGATGATGACCTCGTCGCCGCACAGAGGATTGAAGCCCTCGGCCCGGACGGCGGGCGGGGTGTCCAGCTCACCCCGATTGCGGGGATTGCGATAGTGATCAAGGATGATCTCGCGATAGAGGTCTTCAAGATCAGGCATGGCGACGGTTCAACAGTCTACGGGTGAATGCCCGAAGATATGCAGTCATTCTGCCGACCGCGACTTCACTCAATGAAGAAGGCGTCGGCATCGGCCAGGGCATCGGCCAGGGCATCCACGTCGGACTCGTCGTTGTACACGTACATCGAGGCCCGGCTGGTGGCGGCGCAGCCCAGCACCCGCATCAGCGGCTTGGCGCAGTGGTGGCCGGCCCGCACGCACACCGCCGATCGGTCCAGCACCTGGGCCACATCGTGGGGATGGATCCCCTTGTACTCAAACGAAAGCACCCCGCCCCGCTCAGCCGGCTCGGTTGGCCCGTGGATGGTGATGTCGTCGCCGTAGCGCTGGTTCAAGGTGCGCAGCGCATAGCCGGTGAGGGCCACCTCGTGCTCTCGAACCTGCTCCATTCCCAGCCCATTAAGATAGTCCACCGCCGCTCCCAGCCCGACCGCCTCGGCGATGGGCGGAGTTCCGGCCTCGAACTTCCACGGCACCGCAGCGGTGCTGAAGCCCTCCTTGGTCACGTTGAGGATCATCTCGCCCCCGCCCAGGAACGGCGGCATGGCCTCCAGCAGCTCAGACTTGGCCCACAGCACCCCGATTCCCGTTGGGCCGCACATCTTGTGCCCGGTGAAGGCCACAAAGTCGGCCCCCATCTCCATCACATCGGTGGGCAGATGGGGGGTGTACTGGCTGGCGTCCACCATCATCAAGGCACCGGCTTCGTGGGCGGCGTCGGCCAGCTGCCGGATGGGATTGATGGTGCCCAGCACATTGGACACCGCGGCCACGCTCAGCAGCCGGGCGCCGTCAAGCAGCCGGTCGAGGTCGGTCAAGTCGAGATGTCCATCGCTGCGGATGGGGATCCAGCGCAGATCGATGCCCTGCTCGGCGGTCAGCATGTGCCAGGGGACGATGTTGGCGTGGTGCTCCAACTCGGTGATCACCACCGGATCGCCCGGACCCAGATTGGCCCGACCCCAGGCTCGGGCCACCAGGTTGATGGCCTCGGTGGCGTTCTTGGCGAAGATGATCTCTGAGTCCTGAGAGGCCCCGATGAACTGGGCGACCTTGGCCCGGGCCTGCTCCAGCGCCTCGGTGGCTTCCACCGCCAGTTGGTAGGAGCCCCGGTGGACGTTGGAGTTGAAGCGCTCGTAGTAGTCGGTAACCGCGTCGATCACCGGCCTGGGCTTATGAGAGGTGGCAGCCGAGTCGAGATACACCAGAGGACGGCCGTGTACCTGCCGGCACATGATGGGGAAGTCGGCCCGGATGGCCCCTGGGTCTAGCGCCATGCCTCGTACCCCTCAGCGTCCAGCTGAGCGGCCAACTCGAAGCCGCCGCTGGCCGCGATCTTGCCGTTCATCAGGATATGGACGTGGTTGGGGGCCAAATGGTCGAGCAGTCGCCGGAAGTGGGTGATGGCCAGCACCCCCATCTCCGACCGGGAGGTCATCACTTCCTGCACCCCGCTGGCCACGATCTTCAGCGCGTCGATGTCCAAGCCGGAGTCGGTCTCGTCCAAGATGGCCATTTCCGGTTCCAAGATGGCCAGTTGAAGCACCTCGTTGCGCTTCTTCTCGCCCCCGGAGAACCCGTCGTTGAGGTAGCGGTCGGCGAATGACGGGTCCATGTCAAACCGCTCCATCCACTCCATCACGGCCAGACGCAGTTCCAGCACCGACAAGTCGATGCCCTTGCGAGCCGACAAGGCCTGACGCAGGAAGTTCATCACCGACACGCCAGGGAACTCCTGGGGGTATTGGAAGGCCAGAAACAGCCCGGCCTTGCCCCGAACGTCGGCGGGCCAGTCGGTGATGTCGTCGCCTTTGAAGCAGATCCGTCCCCCGGTCACCTCGTACTCCGGGCTGGCCAACAGCGCGCTGGCCAGGGTTGACTTGCCCGAGCCGTTGGGCCCCATGAGGGCGTGTACCTCACCCGCTCGAATGGTGAGATCAATGCCCGACAGGATCGGGATGCCGTCTTCAGCCGTGGCGACGTGCAGGTTCTCGACCTCGAAGAGCGGGGCCTCGGGCGGGCTCACCAGATCAGTCTACGTCGGAGGGCCTGTGATCCCTATCACTGGAAAGCGGTATGGCGCACCGACGAATACGCCTACCAGCCCCGGTCGATCCACTCTTGGAGATGGGGAGTCTCGGTGCCGATGGTGGTCTGATCGCCGTGGCCGGGCAGCACCACGGTGTCGGCGGGGAGCGGGGAGAACATCCGCTGCTCAATTGACTCGATGATGGTGTCGAAGTCGCCGCCCTCGAAGCCAGTGGCGCCGGGTCCGCCGGGAAAGAGGGTGTCGCCCGAGAACAAGATGGGCGAGCCCTCCAGGCGGAACGACATCGATCCCGGGGTGTGGCCCGGCGTGTGGATGCAGTGCAGCCGGAGCTGGCCAACCTCGATCACCGACTCGTCCTCCAGCAGGTAGTCGTAGGAGCCGAGCATGGCGGCATCCTCGGCGGTCACCCCCACCTCATAGCCGGCATCGCGCACCGCGGGGATGGCCTGGATGTGGTCCCAGTGCCCGTGGGTCTCCAGAACGGTGCGGACCCCGAGCGACGAGCACAGCTCCAGCAGCCGCTCGTGCTCGTTGGCCGCGTCGATCAGCACTGCATCGCCGGTTTCGCGGCAGCGGACGACGAACACGTTGTTGTCCATCGGACCCACCACCACTTTGTGGATCTCGGCCTGGGTATCTTTCCAGTGCAGGGTCATAGCGGCGCTACTCACTCTCCGACTCAGGGAATGCTGATTGACACTCCGATTGTGCCCCATCTAGCGGGTCAGTGACAGGTCATTGACGTAGAGGCAGCGAACCGATCGGTGAGCAGAGTGGTCGGGCGTGGCTACCGGGGTTGTGGTCTAGTAGAAACTAGGCCGTGAACTTTGCCTTCAGCGAGGAACAAGAAGAGCTGCGACGCTTTGTCCGGCAGTTCTTGGAGGACAAATCCCCCGAATCGGCTGTCCGAGAGCAGATGGACACCGAGAAGGGCTACGACGATGCCGTGTGGAACCAGATGGCCGAGCAGCTTGGGTTGCAGGGGCTCATCATCCCCGAGGAATACGGGGGCAGTGGCTTCAGCTATATCGAGCTGATCGTGGTGCTGGAGGAGATGGGCCGGGCCCTGCTGTGCGCCCCGTTCTTTTCCAGCGTTGTGCTGGCCGCCAACGCCCTCATCCACAGCGGCGACGAGGAGGCCAAGGCCGCCCTTCTGCCCGGAATCGCCGGCGGGGAGACGGTGGCCGCGCTGGCGTTCACCGAGGAGAACGGCCGCTGGGACGAGTCGGGCATCACAGTGGAGGCCGCTGCCGACGGCGACGGCTGGCGCATCAGCGGCACCAAGATGTTCGTGATCGACGGCCATACCGCCGATGTGGTGCTGGTGGCCGCCCGCACCGCCGGTGGGGTGAGCCTGTTCTGGTGTCCCAGCGACGCAGACGGCTTGACCAGCACCGCACTGTCCACCATGGACCAGACCCGCAAGCAGGCCCGCCTGGACTTCGACAACACCCCGGTCACGCTGATCGGTGCCGAAGGCGGGGGCTGGGCCGTGCTGGAGCGGGTGCTCGACCTGGCGGCGGTGGCCCTGGCCGCCGAGCAGGTGGGCGGGGCCCAAATGTGCTTGGACATGTCGGTTCAGTACGCCAAAGACCGGGTGCAGTTCGGCCGGCCCATCGGGTCGTTCCAGGCCATCAAGCACAAGTGCGCCGACATGCTGCTGGAAGTGGAGTCAGCCAAGTCGGCTGCCTACTACGCCGGCTGGTGCGCCTCGGAGCTGAACGACGAGCTCCCATCGGTGGCCAGCCTGGCCAAGGCCTACTGCTCGGAGGCCTACTTCCACGCTTCGGCGGAGAACATTCAGATCCACGGGGGGATCGGCTTCACCTGGGAGCATCCCGCCCACCTCTATTTCAAGCGGGCCAAGTCGTCGGAGCTGCTGTTCGGCGATCCCACGTACCACCGCGAGCTACTCGCTCAGCGCATCGGCATCTGACGCTCCTAATCGTCCTCGCCGCGGTCTTGGTGGTCGGGCTGGCCGCCTATGCGGTGATGCGGGTGTCATCTCGTTTGTCCCACACCCGGGCTCGAGCGGTGTACGACCTGTTCGAGGCGGTGGACTTTGTGGCCGAGCGCCTGCCTGACGCCCTCTCGGCCAAGTTGAGCTACGACGACGTGCAGGAGATCTTGCTTTGGCGGCTGGACCACCTGCGGTTGCGGGGATCGGCCACCTACGGTCGGGGGGATGTGACGGCCACTGAAGCGGAAGGCCGGGAGGAGAAGGTCGTCACCAGCGACGACGACTCGGTGGACTATGTGCTGGCCAAGGCCTCGGAGTCAGATCGGGACATCGACGCCCTCGACGTGGTTGTGGTGCTCGACCTCGAGAGCCAATACCTGAAGGCGATCGGTGCCCTCGGTCCTCCAGCCGAGGAATCCGAGTAGCGGAAGGGTACGGTTAGGCAATGGACAGGCCTCGGTCGTTGGAAGGCTTCCGGTACGTGGGGGACAAGCGGTCCCAAGTGGTGTACGACCTGGATGAGGTGAGCGACGAGTCGGTCATCGAGGAGCTGGTGGCGTCGGAGCAGTACTTGGTGTTCGGACCTGACTCATTAGCTGAAGCCCGAAACCGCGGTTATCAGCCTCGGTCGGTGTGATTCACTGGCAGACTTCCGACGGCCTCAAGCTTGCCGGGTACTTGGCGCTGCCGGGGAGCCGGCGGATGAGGGCGCTGCCCGGTGTGGTGCTGTGCCCCGCATTTCCATCGGCGGCCAACGGTGGCAAGAGGGCCGCCGACCGGCTCTACCCCCTGGCTGATCGAATAGCACAAAACATGGAGTGGATTGCGCTAGTGCTCAACTATCGCGGCTGCGGTGACAGCGAGGGGGATTTCTCCCTGGACGGATGGACCGACGACGTCCGCAGTGCAGTGGACCACCTCGACGGACTCGAGGAGATTGAAGGGGTTCGGCTGGCGGGATTCGGCATCGGCGGCGCGCTCGCGGCCCATGTAGCCCAAGAAGACCTCCGGGTGCGAGGAGTGGCCACCATGGGAGCGCCGGTGGACTTCGCCCATTGGGGCCTGGATGCCTCCGGGGTAGTGGAGTACTCCCGCTCGCTGGGAATCATCTCCACTCCCGACTACCCCGCTTCGGTCGATTCTTGGGCCAAGGCTGTCGGGTCGATCCGAATTGACCGGTGCGCTGCTGAAATCGCTCCCCGGCCAATGCTGGTGCTGCACGGCTCCGACGACCGGGAAGTGTCGCCCCTCGACGCCCGAGTTATCGCCGACGCCCACGGTGATGCCGGTATGCGCATCATCAGCGGTGCCGGCCACCGCCTCCACTCCGACCCTCGCTGCATCGCCATCCTCCTAGGCTGGCTCGACTCCCAAATCACCCTCATCCCCTGAGGGGCTACGTGGGCTAGTAGTTCAAGAGCGTCTTGATCACCGCGGCCACTTGGTGACTTGGGTCGGGCTCCAGGATTCCCAAGCGATGGATAAGGCGCTTGCGATTTACTGACCGGATGAGTTCGCATTGAACGAAGCTGGCCTCAGAAAGGCCGTTGAATTGGGTGGCTTCCAGTTCAACATGAAACGGCAGGCCGCGGTAGGTGGTTGTCAGCGGCACGACGACTATGAAGGGAAGCTCGATATCTGATTGGTCCGGTTGGCTGAAGATAGGGGATGGCCCAATGACGAGAGCTGGTCGAATGGACCCCGGCTCTCCTGGATGGCGCTCTCCGAAGTCAATCAGACATAGCTCGTCAACCGATGCCATCGGCGACGTAGGTCTCTTCAGCCTCAGCCAGGTACTCCTGCCAGGCTTCGGGATCTTGACGCAACTCGTTGAGCTGCCTCATCACTTCGCGAGCGAACCGCTGCCGCCAAAGAGCCTCAGCGGCGTCTCGAACTGTGGCGACAAGGGAGGTTTCGGCATCGCGGCTCAACTCAAGCAGTCGAGCGTGAGTACTTGTGTCCACGCGGATCGTGGTGGTCTTCATAAGAGCAGTCTACATATTGTAGACATAGAGCCGGAAGTGCATCCCTTCGAAATTTGCGCAACGTCCGCGGTGGTCAAGTACTTCGATCTGGCCCGGTCGATAGGTACTGCTGAACTTCATGGAGGGTGGAAATGACACTGTATTGGCCTTCGGGGAGAGCGGTTGGGTTTGGCGATGCCGATCTCGCCAGCGACGATGGTGGGCAGGCTCCACCATTGGGACTGGGCCTCGTCGAAGACATCTTGCTCGAGTTGATTCGGGTCGCCGCCGAGCACGATGGCGGCCTGCTGGCATGTCGCGGCCACCGCTGCTTCGGCGGCGGGCCGCTCGACAATGAGAGTGTCGTCGAGGTCCCAGACCACTGCTTCAACTGAACTGGGTGGACGGTCTCCTTGATTCAGGTTGGCCAATCGATCTTGCTCCATTCAGCATCACACCGCCGTCACAGATCTTGGTGCTGGTTGAACCATACTGTGAGACGCGTCCAGTTGGAGTTGGCCCGAGGAGAAGCTGTCACTGGCGTCAATAGACTTGTATGTATGGAGTTTAGGCCCTGTGATCAGGGGGAACGGGCTGATCAGGAGTCACCCGGGCCGGTGTGGCCGGAGGTGGTTGATGTGGCTGGCCTGTCGCTGTCGGAGCTACGGGCGAGGCTGGGTTTGATCAAGAAGTCCGAGTCCCGGCTGGCGGCGATGAAGACGGCCGCGCTGGCTGAGTACGCGAGCCGGGGCGGCGAGGGTTTGGCCCGGCGGGTGGCTTTGGATGAGCTTCAGGCTTCCAAGCAGCAGGCCCGCCGTGAGGTGGAGACCGCCTCCCAGTTCTTGCAGGTTCCCGAGACACTTGAAGCTTTGGGGGCCGGGGAGATTCCCGCCGGTCACGCCAAGCAGATCGCCAAGGCCGCTTCCCAGGGGCCGATCGACGAGACGGTGCTGGTGGAGGCGGCTCGCCGCCAGGACTTCGGCAGCTTCTCCCGAACGTTGCGCGACCACCAGCACGAGCAGTCGGGCGACGACGGCAAGTCGCTGTATGAGAAGCAGCGGGAGCGCCGCACGTTGCGCGTTTTCAAGTCGCCTGAGGATGGGATGTTCAACCTGAACGGCTGGTTCGACCCGCAGGCCGGGAACAGGATCGAGGCCGCGCTGGCCGCCGAGGAACGCCGACTGCGCACCGACGACAACAGCGCCGATCAGGCAACATTCGACCAGCGCTTGGCCGACGCACTGGAGAATCTGGTCTGCGCCGACACCGGCGACCGCAAGCCCCAGGGCACCACGCTGATCTTGACCGCACAGTGGGACATGATCAACAACCAGATCTCGGATGTGCGACTGCCCGACGGCGACCTGCTGCCCATAGGTGAGGCGCTGCGGTTGGCCTGCAACGCCGACGTCCTGCCCTGCGTGTTCAACACCAAGAACCAGGAACTCTGGATGGGGCGCACGCACCGCCTGGCAACCGAAGCCCAGCGGGCCGCGCTCATCGTCCGAGACAAACACTGCGTCGGATGTGGGCGATCAGCAGTCTGGTGCGAAGCCCACCACATCCAAGAGTGGTTCAAGGGCGGCCGCACCGACATCGACAACCTCGTGCTGGTGTGCACAAGCTGCCACCACAACATCCACGACGACGGCTGGGAAGTACACCGGCGAAGCGACGGCACCTACGAACTCAGACCCCCGCCGAAGCCCTACGCCGATCTGCGACCGTGGCAATCCAAACCCGACAAGCCCTCCCAGGAAACCGACCCATTCCCCGAAACAGGAATCAGCAACTTGCTGCCAGCCAATCTCCAGCCGGTACTCCTGAGCTGAATACCGTGTCCACCCGCAATGGAAGCTCCTGCGGTATACGAGCGCCTAGTGGGCAGCCAGCAAGTCTCCGAGTTGTTGGAGCCGTAGCTTCATAACTCTCGGCGCTGTAGCCAATACATAACCCTTGTCAGCGGTGCCTTGGATTGCGCCAACTAGTGGACTGGCCAAGGTGTCCAGAACTCGTTGGATCTCCTGCGCTGAGCTGGGCTTATCGGGCTGATCGAGCATCACCATCAGTTGCGAGGCGGTGAGCGATCCGAATGCGCCGGTCCTCTCAGCCAACTTCGCACAGAGCTCTGCTGCGAGGTCCCGAGTCCGGGCCATGTCTCGGGCAGCAATCTCAATCGGGGCCATGTCGACAGCACCGCCTGTGTCGAAAAGCACCCGGTAGTTCTCAAGGCCCAGTGGCGCGTCGGCGTGCTGGATGCACAGGCCAGCAAGTTGCTCAGTGGAAAGCACAGCTACTGTCCTATTCGCCGCCCGGTCCATCAGGCGTTTACCAGACGGGCTCGGTCCCACGAGCATCGAGTAGTCAGCGTTGTGTTGTTTGCGGTGGTCTGCAAGGGTGTCCCAGTCCACCTGGTGATCGCCCAGTGAGCCAGAGCCGACTGTTTTGGCATCGATGGTCACCGAATAGGAATCGTCCCTGCCCAGCGGTGCCTTGACAAGAACATCGGTCTTGCCGCTGCCGCCAAGCTTCTCGGCGTCAAACCCAAGCGCAACTCTTCGAGAGATCTGGGCTCTTCACTCAACTCTGCGAGCAATTCGCCGAAAAACTGGAGTCGACTGTGCAGTAGCCCGATAAGAATTCCGTCGTCCGAACTCAAATGCCAGCGGCTCGAATATTCGTTTAGACGAAGTTGGTCGGTAGCTGACTCAAGAACCCCTGCTTTCCGCAGAAAAGCCACTCGAGCTTTGGCGCTTCCACTACTGAGTTCAAACTGCCTCCGAATCCAGTTGGCCAAGTCTGGAGGTGAAGGGCGTTCGCTGAGGACATGTTCACAGATTTGACGAAGTGAATGGAGGTAGCCTGTATACCCCCCAGGCATGGCATCGACTCCTGGAGCGCGCTGGTCCCAGGGGAGTGGGGGTGGGATGTCGGCTGGGTTGGTCATGCGGGGGTAACCGTACTGAATCAGCCGGTTACGGTCAGTCTTGCTTGGTTTTGCCTTTGGCCTTTTGGGCTTTCTTCCAGGCTCTTACTTGGGCGAGGGCTTCGGGGCTGTCGATGTCGGCGACGGTGCGGGGGGTTGGGTCGGAGAAGGGGCCGGCGGCGGCTTCCCAGCCCTCGGGGGTCACGTCGAAGCGCTTGGCTAGCACGGCAAGGAAGATCTTGGCCTTCTCATCGCCGTAACCGGGCAGGTCCTTGAGCCGCTTGAGGAGGTCTTTGCCGGTAGCGGCCTCGGTCCAGACTCGGGCGGCGTCGCCGTCGTAGTGGTCCACGATATGGCGGGCCAGGTCTTGGGCCCGCTTGGCCATCGATCCGGGGAACCGGTGCAATGCGGGCTTCTCCTTGAACGCTGCCTCGGCCTTCTCGGGATCGAGCACGGCGAGCCGCTCAGCGGAGAAATCGTCGGGGATTCGCTCCTTCAACCGCAGAGGCGACTTGAACGCCCATTCCATGGGCACCTGCTGGTCGAGCATCATGGCCAGCAGCAGGGCGAACGGATCATCGATGAGGAGTTGGTCGGCGTCGTGGTCGCCGGTGACGGCAAGTGTTCCCATCTGCCCATCGTACCGATCTCTCATCACAACGCGTAGCCTGGAGAAGTGGCTCGATCGCTGGCCAGGCTGCTCGTACATCCCAGCCTTTGGACGACCGCAGTGCGGCTGGGATGTCGCCTGAGGCTCTTGCCCGATCCGGCATATATGAAGTTACGGATGGTCACCATGTACGGCGATGCCCAGGCTCAGCCCCAGACCGATGACCTGGTGACCTACCTAAGATGGTGCAGATCTTGGGAGCAGGCCACGAGGTAAACCCGCATTGAATCGCCCCTTACGGGCGGTCAAAGCGGGGGAGTGTTCTCAGTAAACCGCGCGATGGACCTCGGCGGGTTCACTATGGTTTCCCTCATGAGCCGGGCGCTGGTGCTGAACGCATCCTTTGAACCGCTGAGCGTGGTATCTCCCCGGCGCGCCCTCGTTTTGGTGATGACCGAGAAGGCCGAGGTCGTGTTGGAGTCCGGCCAGCGGATCCGCTCCGAGCGGCTCGACCTGCCCGTGCCGTCGGTGGTTCGGCTGCGCTACTACGTCAAGGTGCCGTTCTTCCGCACCGGCGGACTCAGCCGCCGGGGAGTCTTTGCCCGCGACGGATACCGCTGCCAGTACTGCGGACGCCACGCCGACTCCATCGACCACGTCCGGCCTCGAAGCCGGGGAGGAACCCACTCCTGGGAGAATGTTGTGGCGGCCTGCCGCCACTGCAACATGGCCAAGCGGGATCGGTTGCTGTCGGAGACCCCCATGCGGCTGATGCGTCCGCCAGCCGAACCGCCCCGGTCGGCCTGGGTGGCCTCTGCTGTGGGCCACGTGCCCTCCGACTGGCTGCCCTACCTAGACCCCACGGCCGAGTCCGTCGCCCAAACTGCCTGAGCCCGTCGCTAGATGTCAGGCGACATGAGGCGGTGAACGACTCCTCGGCCATCGAGGGCGGGTGGAAATCCCGTCATTTGAGCGGGACAGTGGGCGAGTTGCACCAACTCAGCCCCGATCCCGACTCCGATAGGGAAGTGTGGCTCATGTCGCCCCACGACGCTGCGCTGGTGCTGGGCTCGGCCCAATCCGAGAAGATCGCTGCGGGCGAAATCACCGATGGAACCGGAATAGTGCGGCGCCGCAGCGGTGGGGGCGCGGTGTTGGTGACACCTGGCGACTCGGTGTGGATCGATGTGGTGATCAGCCGGAACGACCCTCTTTGGGATGACGACGTGAATCGGGCGCCCCTGTGGCTGGGACAAGCCTGGCGGGTCGCTCTGGCCTCGCTGGAGGTCCCAGCCGGAGTGGTCCTGGATCGCTATGACCCTGGCCCATGGGGTCGACTGGCTTGCTTCGCCAGCAAAGGCCCCGGAGAAGTACTGGTCGGCGAGGCCAAAGTGGTCGGCATCACTCAGCGCCGCGCCCGGAATACGGCCCGGTTTCAGACCCTGGTGTATCGCCGCTGGGATCCTGAAGAGCTAGCCGCCCGCCTGGCAATACCGGCCGATCAGATCGATGATTTTCGAGAGGCCTTATCAGGTGCAGCCTTCGCCGTTGATGCCCAACGTGATGACATCAACACGGCTTTCTTGAGCTCCCTTCCTAGATAAACGCCTAGTTTCGTCGACCAGTCCTCGAGGTACCGGCCCGTCCCCGTAGCCCTCGGTGGCGCGGCCCTTCTCAAAAACCCAGAGTTGGGTTGCTTTGGTGGGGCTATAGGGGATAAGGTGGGGCGAAATGGGAGATAAGGGGAAATACTCGGGGCCCATTAGGGGAAGTCGTGCTCACCGGTGAGCACACGCGTTCCCTGGATGACAAGGGCCGGCTCTCGCTGCCGTCGGCCTTTCGCTCGGTGCTGGCCGAAGGGGCATACGTGGCCATCTACAACCAGTGCCTCGGCATATGGACCACCGATGAAGCCCGCAGCGCGCTGGAGCGGCTCGAAGCCGCCGTTCGGGCTGGAGAAGCCACCGGCGATGAGTTCCGCCGATTCTCCTCCAGCCTCGAACCGGTGACCGTCGATGTCCAGGGCCGATTGAGTCTCCCGACCTCCAAGCGCGAGGTGCTGGGCTTGGACAAGAACGTTGTGCTGGTCGGCGTCTTCAACCGGGGCGAGGTGTGGGACGCCGACCAATGGGAGTCGGTATTGAGCGACCGGAGCACCGACGACATCGGCCGGTGGTTGTGACGGAGATTGAGAGAGGGAGGACACGGCTGAATAAGGCGATGTAGGAGGAAATAGGGCTCATGGGCAGTCCTCCGTCTGACGAGATGGAAGGCCCCTACTCCGCCCGCTTGCCATCTGACACTGCCGGGGAGAAATCCCGGAGTGCGGTCGCCAGGCGGAGGACTGCCGATGGGCGCCATTTTTATCGCCCGACCCGGTCGGACGCAAAAAACAGCTTCCTCAACCGTGGGGCCGCTGAGTTGCCGAGGAGGTGAATGAGCATGAACGGGGGGACACCGAAGGCGATCGACAGTCGGTTTGTTCATCACCCCGTCATGGTCGCAGAAGTGGTGGAACATTTGTCCACGGTGCCGCCGGGAGTATTTCTCGATGGCACCGTGGGTTGGGGAGGACATTCTCGGGCGCTCTTGAACGCCCGACCTGACTTCTCGCTGATTGGCCTCGACCGTGACCCCTCCGCGGTCGAGGCCGCCACCACTGTCCTGGGCGGCCGCGGCGCCACCATCTGCCGGGCGAGCTTTGCGCAATTGGACGAGGTGTTGGAGTCACAGGGCGTATCTCGCATCGTGGGATCGCTATTCGACTTCGGGGTGAGTTCGCCACAGCTCGACAAGCCAGAGCGGGGGTTCAGCTACCGCCATGAGGGGCCATTGGATATGAGGATGGACTGCGGCCAGCAACTCTCGGCTGACGAAGTGGTGAACCACTGGGCACCGGGCGACCTGGCCCGAATACTGAGCAGCTACGGTGATGAGCGCTACGCCAATCGCATCGCCACAGCAATTGCTGCCGCCCGGCCAATCGCCTCAACCACCGCGCTGGCCGACGTTGTGCGAGAGGCCATCCCCGCTCCCGCTCGCCGGCGGGGTGGCCACCCGGCCAAGCGGACCTTTCAGGCCATTCGTATTGCGGTCAACGACGAACTGGACCAGATTGAGCCTGCTTTGGAAGCGGCCATCGATCGTACGGTGCCCGGGGGCCGAGGAGTGGTGCTCAGCTACCACAGCGGCGAGGACCGCATCGTCAAGCGGGTCCTTCGCCGCCGCGCCGGGCTCAGCGACGAGTCACGCTTCCGCGGTCTGCCTCCGTCGGCGTCCCAGCCCCAGCCCGCCATCGAGTTGACCCCCCGGGGCAGTCGCCGCCCCAGTCCAGCGGAGATGGCCGAGAATCCCAGAGCCTCCAGCGTCCGTTTTCGGGCATTCACCAAGCTGGGAGACGACCAGAGTGGAGAGGCTGCGTAATGGCCTCCCCCCAGCGCCACCCCCGTCCCTCACCGGCCAAGACCGAGGCCAGTCCCCGCCAGCACCTTCAAGTCGCCACCCGGCCCAGCCGCAAGCTGATGCCTCTCATGGGCTGGGCTGCCGCCATCACCGTGGTGGTTGGCCTCTTTGCTCTGGCCTTGTTCCACGCCATGATCGTCGATAGGCAAACTACTCTCGACAACCTCAATGAGGAGCTCGAAGACGTTCGAGCCACCAACGACAGGTTGAGATTCAACGTGGCTCGGGCCGAGGCCCCCGACCGCATTGTGGCGGTGGCCCTATACCGATTGGGGATGGTAGAGCCCGACCGTCTGATTTACCTGTCTCCCGTGGATTTGGACGAGGGTGGCGGGGAGTGAACCCCTCCGAGGAGGTCAGGGGCACCCGATCGCGCCGACGGCGAGGCACCGCCATGGCCGTGGTGTTTGCTTTGATCGCGGTGGTGCTGGGGGTTCGGCTGGCCGACCTCCAGCTTTTTAGTTCCGACGCCTATGTCAAGTACGGCGAGCAGCAGAGAATTCGAACCGTCAAGCTGACCGCCGACCGAGGTCAGATCTTCGACCGCAATGGGGTGGAGCTGGCCGTGTCGGTGCCGCAATGGACGGTCTGGGCCGACCCCAGTCAGGTGGACGACCCGAGGAAAGCCGCCGCCGCGCTGGCTCCAGTGCTGGAGATGGAGGAAGACCACCTGTTCCAACTGCTTAGCGAACCCGATCAGCACGCCTATCTGGCCCGGACGGTGCCCGACAAAGTGTCGCGTGCGGTGGCCGAGCTAAGCCTCAAGGGGGTGTACCTGCTGGAGGAGTCGGCTCGCTTCAATCCCGCAGGCTCCCGATTGGGCCGAGCCGTGGTCGGGATTGTGGACGTCGACCAAATCGGCATCAGCGGCCTGGAGTACCAGTATGACGCTGTCCTCGGCGGCACACCCGGTGAGATGGTGCTGGAGAGCAGCCAGGATGGCCGGACCATCCCCACCGGCGCCCGCCACATCAAGCCGGCCCAGCCGGGCGCCGATCTGCATCTGACAATCGACCGTTCGCTGCAATTCGAAGCCGAGCGCGCCCTCATGCGCCAGATCGAGAAGGTGGACGCGTCCAGCGGTTCGGCCATCATCATGGTGCCCGACACCGGCGAGATTCTGGCCATGGCCTCGGTGGGTCGAAATGGGGAAGGCGATCCGGTCTCGCTCAGCGAGAACCTCGCCGTCACTTGGGGCTACGAGCCCGGTTCGGTAATGAAGAGCGTGGTGCTCTCCGGTGTGATTGAGGAAGGCCTGGGAGCGCCCCACCACGTGCGCGAAGTCAACCACTGGCTCAACCTCTACGATCAGGAGTTCACCGATCACACCGAGTACGGGACCGCGCTCTACACCATGGAGGAGATCCTGGCCCGTTCGTCCAACACCGGAACTGTCGAGTGGGCCCTCGTCCTGGGCTCCACCCGCTTGGCTGCCTATATGTCCCGGTACGGACTGGGATCACTCAGCGGATTGGGATTCAAAGGGGAATCGTCCGGCTTGGTACCCAATCTCCTGGAATGGAGCGGCACCGATGTGGCCAGCTTTGCGCTGGGCCAGGGCATGCTGGCCACGCCATTGCAGGTGCTGATGGTGTACAACACCCTGGCCAATGGCGGACTGCGGGTGCCCCCCACCCTGGTGCGCTCGGCCGTAGACGCCGATGGCCGGGAAATCCCGCTGGAGCAGGCCGAACCGGTCAGAGCGGTCTCGTACAACACCGCCTCGCTCATGACCGACATGCTGGTAACGGTCGTGCGGGAAGGGACGGGACGCAACGCCCAAGTCGATGGCTACACCGTCGCGGGCAAGACCGGGACCGGCCAGAAGGTGCTGACCGGCGGCAACTACGAGGGCGAGGACGGGGCGCGCCTCTATACCGCCACCTTCGCCGGCTTCTTGCCCGCCGAGGATCCTCAGATCTCGATCATCGTGGTGATCGACGAGCCGGTAACCAACATTTATGCCAGCCAGGCGGCCGCCCCGCTGTTCGCCGAATTGGCCAAGTACTCCCTGCAACGCCTCCGCATCGCCCCGCCAGTCGACTTTGTCACTGTCGAGCCGAAGCTGGGTCCTGCTCCCACCCCCCAGCCGACCCCCGCGCTTGTGCCCGCAGCCACCCCGGCGCCGACTCCTGCTTCCACCCCGCAGCCCACCGTGGCGCCGACCAGCGCTCCCCAGCCCGCTCCCATCTCGGCTCCCGAGCCAGCGCCTGAACCGGCATCCCCGTCAGAGCCAGAGAGCCCCTCACAGAGGGTCGAGCCCCAGGGATCAGGAGCGCCGGAACAGGCAAACGGCGAATCCCCTCCGATCGAGGACGGGCAGTGAGCGCTCCGTCGATGGCATTGCGGAAGCTGGCTGAGTCGGCACCAGGACTGGTCGACCGCCAAGGCGATACCGAGATCACCGGGCTGGCCCACGATTCCCGGGCCGTGAACCCCGGCGACTTGTTCTTCTGCGTGCCGGGGGCCAACCACGATGGCCACGACTTCGCATCAGAGGCGGTGGACCGGGGAGCAGTTGGGCTGGTGGTGGAGCGCTCTCTAAGCCAAGACTGCCCTCAAGTGCAGGTCGATTCGGTCCGCCGGGCTATGGGGCCCATGAGCTCTACCTTCCACGGCCACCCGTCCCAGTCCATGGCCATGGTCGGTGTGACCGGCACCAACGGCAAGACCACCGTGTGCAGCCTGCTGGGCTCGGTGCTGGCCGCCGCGGGCTTGCAAACCCAGGTATTGGGCACGCTGACCGGCACCAGAACCACACCGGAATCCCTCGACGTGCAGCATCAACTGGCGGGTTGGCGATCGGCCGGCGTTGAAGCGGTGGCCATGGAGGTGTCCAGCCATGCCCTGTACCAGCACCGGGTGGACGGCATCCGCTACGACGCTGCGGTGTTCACCAACTTCTCTAACGATCACCTCGACTACCACGGCACCGACGAGGAGTATTTTGAGGCCAAGGCCCGCCTGTTCACCCCTGAACTGTCCGACCGCGCCGTGGTCAACTGCGGCGACGAGCACGGCCGGCGGCTGATGGCTGACTCCCGCATCCCCACCACGGGCTATGACCCCGCAGACTTGCCGGTCGAGGTGGGACCGCATGGTTTGTCCATGCAGTGGAGGGATCAATATGTCGCCTTGTCGCTCGTCGGCCGATTCAACGCGGCCAACGCCTTGGCTGCGGCAGAGGCCGCCCTGCTGCTGGGAGTGAGCGTTCCCGACGTGGTAGCCGGACTGGAATCGGCAGCTCCGGTGCCGGGCCGATTCGAGGCCATCGAGTCCGACCGCACGTTCACGGTGGTGGTGGACTATGCCCATACTCCCGACGGGCTAGCCCAGGTGCTGGCTGCCGCCCGGGAGATGGTCGCCGACGCCGGTCGCCTGTGGGTGGTGTTCGGCTGCGGCGGCGACCGCGATTCCAGCAAGCGACCGATGATGGGCCGGGTGGCGGCCGAGCAGGCTGATCAGGTCATCGTCACCTCCGACAACCCCCGTTCCGAGGATCCCGACGCCATCATTGCCGACATCCTGGCCGGAGTGCCTCGCCGCGCCAGGGGGATCATGTCTCTGGCCGATCGAGCCGCCGCCATTGCCCGGAGTCTGGCCGAGGCCGACCAGGGCGATGTGATCGTGCTGGCCGGGAAGGGCCACGAAACGACTCAGACAGTGGGCGACCAGGTGATTCCCTTTGATGACCGGGAGGTGGCTCGAGAGCTACTGGCCGCCATGGAGGCAGCCCGATGATCCGGCTTTTGTTCGCGGTGGCCATAGCCGGTGTGGTGTCGGTGATCGGCACCCGACTGTTGATCACCTTCCTGCGCCGGCACTCCATCGGCCAGCCCATCCAGTTGGACGGACCTCAGGGCCATATCAGCAAGGCGGGTACGCCCACTATGGGAGGAGTGGCCATCGTGGTCGGCGCGCTGGCCGGGTACGGCATCAGCGACCTCTACAACGGCATATTCACCCGCACCGGTTTGATCGTGATGCTGTCCATCCTCGGTGCCGGTGTGGTCGGCTTCATCGACGACTGGCTCAAGGTGACCCGAGAGCGCAATCTGGGTTTGGGCAAACAGACCAAGATCTTGGGTTTGCTAATCGTGGCGGTTGGTTACGCGCTCATGATGATCCACCTGACCGATGTTCGCACCGAGCTGTCTTTCACCCGCTACGACTCCCTGAACATCGACTTGGGGGCGTGGGGCTGGGGCCTGTGGGCCGTGCTGCTCATCCTGGCTACGAGCAATGCCGTGAATCTGACCGACGGGCTGGACAGCCTGGCCGCTGGCTCGTCGGTGTTCGCCTTCGCCGCCTTTGTGGTGATCGGTTTCTGGGCCTTTCGCAACGAGGACATCTACGGCATTCCCCATGCGCTCGACCTAGCTATCTTGGCCGCCGCCATGGTGGGGGCGAGCGCCGGGTTCATGTGGTGGAATGCCGCGCCGGCCCGCATCTTCATGGGCGACACCGGATCGCTGGCCTTGGGGACCGGGATGGCCGGGCTGGCCCTGGCTACCAACACCCACCTCTTGCTGCCCATCATCGGTGGGTTGTTCGTGATGGAGACCCTGTCGGTGATCATCCAGGTGTTCGGCTTCCGGGTGTTCGGCACCCGGGTGTTCCGCATGGCCCCCATCCACCATCATTTCGAACTCCGCGGCTGGCCGGAGACAACGGTGATCATCCGGCTATGGATCATGACCGGCTTCGCCACTGCGGTGGCCTTGGGCCTCTTCTACGCCGACTTCGTTTCCATCGGAGGGGCAGATTGAGCCGGGATCCGCTGCTGCTGGTGGGCTTTGCCGTGACCAACCGGGCGGTGTGCGCCCAGCTGGTGGAGCGCGGCTTGCCGGTGGTGGCTGCCGACGACGCCCCTGACGACCAGGCCCGCCGCTACGCCGCCGATCTGCGGGTCGATCTCCGAGAGCAGCTCGCCACCGAAGAGTGGACATCCTTGGCGGCCGAAGCTCGGGCCATCGTTCCCACTCCGGGACTGCCCGAGTCCCACCCCTCGCTCAGTGCGGCCGTCGCTGCGGGCACGCCCGTCATCTCTGAGTTCGACTTGGCTCAACGGTGGGATGACCGCCCGACGCTGGCGGTCACCGGGACCAACGGCAAGACAACGGTGACGCTCATGGCCGCAGCCATGCTGGAAGCCTCCGGGATTCCGGTAGCGGTGGCCGGGAACACGGAGACGCCGCTGGTTGAGGCCATTCGGGGCGATCGACCCGCCGCATTCGTGGTAGAGGCATCCTCGTTCCGCCTGGCCCACAGCCGGTGCTACCAGCCCACGGTGGGGGCGTGGTTGAACTTCGCCCCCGACCACCTCGACGTCCATGCCTCGCTGAACAGCTATCGGGCCGCCAAGGCCGCACTGTGGAGCCGTGTCGATGAGAACACCACGTCGGTGGTGAACCGAGACGACCCAGTAGTCGCCGAACATGCGCCTGGACGAGGGCGGGTGGTGACCTTCGGGCTCGAACAAGGCGACTTCCGAACGAGCGGAGGGGCATTGTGGGCCGAGTCAGAAAAGCTGGCCAAAATCGCAGAGCTGCACCGGCCCCAACCCCACGAGTTGGCCAATTGCCTGGCCGCGGCGGCCGTGGCCATGGCCGGCGGGGCCCACCGTGATGGAGTGAGGGCGGCTCTGCTGTCGTGGACCGGCCTGCCCCATCGGGTGGTATTGGTGGCCGAACACGATGGGGTGCGCTTTTATGACGACTCCAAAGCCACCACTCCCCATGCGGTGTGCGCCGCGGTGCAGTCGGTAGGGCGATCGGTTCTCATTGCCGGTGGCCGTAATAAGGGACTTGACCTGCGGCCGCTGGCCGCGGCGGCCGACGAGCTCCGATCGGTGGTGGCCATCGGAGAGGCCGCCTCGGAAGTCCAGCAGGTGTTCTCCGGGCTGTGCCCGGTGGTCACCATCGAGTCCATGGAGGAGGCGGTACGCACCGCCGCGGAGATGGCCCAAAGCGGCGATGCAGTGCTGTTGTCGCCGGGATGTGCCTCGTTCGACTGGTACGGCTCCTATGCCGAGCGAGGCGACCACTTCTCCTTCTTGGTACGCGAGATGATCGGAGGATCGCCATGACCGCAATAGCTCCCCGGGCTCCCCGTCGGGCGTGGGTCTCGGCCCTCCGAGCGGCCCCGGCCGGCCAGGCCACGGTTCCGTTCTACCTGTTGTTCGGATTGATCGTGACCCTCAACGCCATCGGCTTGGTCATGGTGCTGTCGGTCTCGTCGGTCACCAGCCTGTACGTCGGCCAGTCCACCTGGTTCACATTCCAGCGTCAGTTCGTCTGGTGTGTGGGTGGGCTCGTGGCCATGATTTTGGTTTTGCGGATGGACTATCGGCAGTGGAAGAAGTACGCCAATGCTGGAGTGGCGCTCTCCTTGCTGCTCCTGGTGGCCGTGCTGATTCCGGGGATCGGCACAACGGCCAATGGCGCCACTCGCTGGATCTACTTCGGCCCGATCAGCTTCCAGCCCTCTGAACTGGCCAAGCTGGCCATGATCTTGTTTGCGGCCGCGTGGCTGGCTGACAAGAAGGGCGAAGAGCGCAGTACCCGAACCACCATCCGTCCGGTGCTGGTGATCTGCTGCATCATGTCTGGGCTCATTCTGCTCCAGCCCAATCTGGGCACTTCTGTGCTCCTCGTGTTGATCGCTTTCGCCGCGTTGTTCATGGCCGGAGTGCCCCTGCTTCCGCTGACCGGCTGGTCGCTGTTCAGCGGCGGGGCGGCTGCATTGGCCGCATGGGGATCGACCTATCGCCGCAACCGGTTGGCCGCCATGCTCGATCCGTGGTCCGATCCGCTCGACACTGGATGGCAGACCATCCAATCGCGGGTGGGCATCGCTTCGGGGGGGCACTCCGGAGTGGGCTTGGGGGAGGGCCGCATCAAGTGGGGATTTCTCCCCGAAGCCCAAACCGACTTCATTTTCGCCGTATTGGCCGAGGAGATGGGCTGGCTGGGCGCCACCTTCGTCATTTGTCTGTTCGCCGGCTTTGTGGTCTGCGGGATCTGGGTGGCGGTCAATGCACCCGACCGCTTCGGACAAGTCCTGGCCACCGGTGTCACGGTGTGGGTGGGGGCCCAGGCCTTTGTGAACATCGCTGCGGTGGTTGGGGTGTTGCCGATCACCGGGGTTCCCCTGCCATTCTTGTCGGTGGGAGGCTCAGCACTGTTGACGAGCATGGTGGCCTCAGGGATGCTCTTGAACATCGCCCGTCAAATTCGAGTCGAGCCGTGAACCTCCCGGCCCAGCCGGGCGAGTCGGCGAGGCGCAGCGAGGAATCAGACCGCCATCCGGTTTGGGCGGTGATCGCTGGGGGAGGAACCGCCGGCCATGTCCACCCGGGATTGGCTGTAGCCCGCGCCCTGGTTCGGCGCGGCCACGAGCCCCACACCGTTCATTTTGTGGGATCGGCCCGAGGGGTAGAGCGTGATCTGATCCCCGCCGCCGGGTTCAATCTGACCCTGCTGCCGGGCCGGGGCATCCAGCGGCGGCTGACGAGGCAGAACCTGTCGGCGGCCTGGAGTTTGGCCCAGGCGGTGGTTCGGGCCTGGAGGCTGCTGCGGTGCCTTCGGCCGTCGGTGGTTTTGGGGCTGGGGGGCTATGCCAGCGTGCCCTGCGCCCTCGCGGCGAGGCTGCTCAGGATCCCGATCGTCGTGGCCGAGCAGAATGCTGTTCCTGGGTTGGCCAACCGCTTCGCCAGCCGGTGGGCCCGGGCGTCGGCCGTCTCCTTTGCGGGAACCCCGCTTCGCCGGGCGGTCCTGACCGGCAACCCGGTGCGGGGCGAAGTCCAAGGGGTCGACCGGGAAAGCGGCCGGTCTGCGGCCCGGGCTGCGCTAGGGGTGGAGGACGGGCGCCGACTGGTCGCCGTGGTCAGCGGGTCACTGGGGGCCGCCCGCATCAACCGGGCCGCCTTCGACGCCGTCCACCGCTGGGCTGATCGGAATGATCTGGCCGTACACCACGTGGTGGGCCGAAGGGATTGGCAGGAGTTGGCCGATTTGCGGCCTGACCTGTCCAATGCGGCGCTGGACTACCGGGCAGTGGAGTACGAAGAGAACATGCCCGGTGTGTATGCCGCCGCCGATCTGATAGTGGGCCGAGCCGGGGCATCCAGCGTGGCCGAATTAGCCGTTGTCGGCCTGGCGTCGGTGCTGGTGCCGCTGCCGGGAGCCCCGGGCGATCACCAGACAGCCAATGCCGCCCAACTGGGCGCTCGGGGAGGGGCGGTGCTGGTGCCTGACGCCGAGATGGACGGCGACCGCATGGTCGTCGAGGTGGAAAAACTCCTCAAGGTCCCCGGCATTCTCAATGCCATGGGCCGCGAGGCGTCCGACCTGGGTTACCGCGACGCCGACGACCGGGTGGCCGATCTTTTGGAGGTGCACGCTCGCGGCCCTCGCCAAGATCAACAATAGAGACCATGGTCGATCTGAGCACGACACCCCGGGTCCACCTGTTGGGGGTGGGCGGAGCGGGCATGTCGGCGATCGCCGTGGTATTGCGGGGGTTGGGCTGTCGGGTGAGCGGCAGCGACTCGGCTGAGACCCCGGTGCTCGACCGGTTGCGGGAAATCGGGGTTGATGTTCATGTCGGCCACGAGGCGTCCCAGATATTGGGGGCCGACATCGTTGCCCGCTCCACTGCGGTGGGCGACGACAACCCCGAGATCGCTGCGGCCCACCAAGCTGGCATACCCGTCTACCGCCGGGCTGAGATCCTGGCGGCCATCACCGATATGCGCTCCACCGTGGCGGTGGCCGGGACCCACGGCAAGACCACAACGGCGGCCATGCTGTCCTATGTGCTGACGGCGACTGGCGCCGACCCCGGATTCGTGGTGGGCGCGGTGTTGGCCGACGACAGCATTGGCGCACGGTGGTCGAAGGGTCCCTTGTTTGTGGTAGAGGCCGATGAGAGCGACGGCACCTTCGGAGAGCTGATCGTGACCCGGGCCGTGCTCACCAACGTGGAGCCTGACCATCTGCGCCCGGATCGTCCGGTTGCTGAGCTGGAGGCCGAATTTGCCCGGTTCTGCGCGGGAGCGGCCGATGGGCTGGTGGTGTGCGCCGACGACCCCGGGGCCATGAAGGCCTCGGAGGGTTGCCACCGGGTTCTGTACGGCTTCGGGCCCGAAGCCGACTACCGCTGGGAGACCCTGAGCCGTAGCCGTGAAGCAATGGTTGGGGAGGTCACCCGCCATGGCGATCTATTGGGACAGTTGACGGTACCCATCCCGGGAGATCACAACGCGCTCAATGCGCTGGGGGCGTTGGCCATGGCCTGCGAGTTGGGAGCGGACAGAACCGAGGCCGCCGCGGCCATGGCCGGATTTGGCGGGGTGAACCGGCGGTTCGAGCGCCGGGGCGAGGCGGCCGGGGTCGAATTCATCGATGACTATGCCCACCTGCCCACCGAAATCGCCTGTGCGTTGAAGACGGCGTCTGAAGGCAGGTGGGATCGGGTGGTTTGCGTATTCCAGCCTCATCGCTTCACCCGCACCTCGCACCTGTGGGCGACGTTCGCCCACTGCTTCGAGGCCGCCGACGAGTTGATCGTCACCGACATCTACCCTGCGGGCGAGCCGCCCATCCCCGGGGTGTCCGGGGAGCTGATCTATCGGGCGGTGAACGAGGCCCACCCGGATAGCGACATCTCTTATATGGCCCGGCTCGAGGATGCGGCCGACTATCTGGTCGACAGTCTTCGCCCCGGAGACCTGTGCTTGACCCTGGGCGCCGGCGACCTCACCCAGGTTCCCGACTGGATAATCCCGAGGCTTTCTGAGCAGTTATGAGCCCGGTTGACTGGAATCGCCTTGGTCAAGACCTGGCCCGAGTGCTGGGACAGGATGCGGTTGTCCGCGAGCGCCTGATCGGCCCGGAGACCACCTACCGGGTGGGTGGGGCGGCTCGAGTGGGTGTGACATTGGCCACCGATGCCGACATGGCCGCCCTGGCCGAGGTGGTGGCAGCCAGCTGTGCCGACGTTCTCGTGGTGGGAAAGGGCTCGAACATGCTGGTGGCCGACACCGGTTTCGACGGGGTCGCCGTTTGGCTGGCTCCCGGGTACGACTGGATGGAGATCGACGGTCTCCAGGTCAGGGCCGGTGCCGGGGCCAGCCTGCCCGTACTGGCCCGCCAGAGTGCGGCGGCGGGCCTGACGGGCTTTGAGTGGGCGGTCGGCGTGCCCGGATCGCTGGGGGGAGCGGTTCGAATGAACGCCGGTGGACACGGGTCCGACATGGCCGCGTCGCTGATCCATGCCGAGGTCGTCGATCTGCGGGCCGGCGCTGTCCAGTCGTGGAACCGACCAAAACTGAAGCTCGGCTACCGCAGCTCCGCGTTGGCCGATCACTACCTGGTGCTGGGTGCCGAACTGGGCCTGGCCGACGGAGATGCCGAGGAGTCGCAGGCCTTGATCGCCGACATCGTGGCATGGCGAAGGGAGAACCAGCCGGGAGGACAGAACGCCGGTTCGGTGTTCACCAACCCCGACGGAGACAGTGCGGGGCAAATCATCGACGCGGCTGGCCTGAAGGGGCTCCGGCTGGGCACCGCCTCGGTATCCGACAAGCACGCCAACTTCTTCATTGCCGACCGGGGCGGATCGGCTGATGACCTTCACGATCTGATGGGTGAGGTGTTCACCAGAGTCCTGGCTGAGTTCGGTATTGCCTTGGTGCCCGAGACCCGCCTCGTGGGGTTCGAAGCCGGTCCCTGGACAGAGCGCGGGGGCTGATATGCCCGCGGATGAGACCCCTGGAGACCGGCCTGAAGGCAGGCCACTGGAGTCCGAGTTGCCGGTGGATCCCCGGATCGAGGCCCGCCGCAAAGACGTCCATTCCCGTCGGCGTCTGCGGGTGTGGATCACCATCGGAGTTGTCGTCGTCTTGTTTGCCGCCGCCTTCGGGATCAGCCGGAGCTCGTTGTTGGATGTGGATGAGGTGGAAGTGATCGGCGCCCGACGCGCCGGAGTCAATCAGGTGTTGGAGGCGGCCGGAGTAGAACCGGGCACGCCGCTGTTGGGACTGGATTTGTCTGGTCCCCGGAGGTCCATCGCGGCGCTGCCGTGGGTGGACCAAGTCCGCTCCAGTCGAACGTGGGGCGGCAAAGTCACGTTCGACGTCACCGAGCGCACGGCCGTCGCCCAGATCCCCGTTGAAGCCCAAATCCCCGGTGAGCAAAGCTGGGCGGTGGTCGACCTCCAGGGCAGGGTCCTTCAGGTCGATTCAACTCGCGGGCAATTGCCGGTGGTGCTGTTCGCACCGGTGCCCGAGCAGGGGGAGTGGCTATCGGAGTCAGTACTGCCGCTGTTGGAAATCAGCCAAGCTCTGGTTCCCCTCCAAGGCAGTGAAATCGGCCCGATTTTCTGGGACAACGGACAATTGATTGTGGACTTGCCCGGTGTGGGGCATGCCTATTGGGGAGGAAGAGACGATCCCCGTGGCAAAGCAGTGGCCCTGGCTACGTTTCTGGCCAGGGTTGACTTGCACTGCTACGAGAAGGTTGATCTGAGCGACCCCGATCGTCCCGCCTTGACCCCAATCGAGGATTGCTCGTAAGCTGGATGCACCTCTACTTGAGGAATAGGTTCTAAGGCCTCAACCCTTCATTCATATAAACCAAAAGTAGAGGGTGAAGAGTTGAGCTATTGGAGTGAGGAAGCCCCATGGTTGAACCCCAAAATTATCTAGCAGTAATCAAGGTAATCGGCGTGGGCGGCGGCGGTGTCAATGCCGTTGACCGCATGATCAATGCCGGTTTGCGCGGCGTGGAGTTCGTGGCCGTCAACACTGATGCTCAAGCTCTGCTCATGAGTTCAGCTGAGGTAAAGCTTGACATCGGTCGAGAGTTGACCCGAGGACTGGGCGCGGGTAGCGATCCTGAGGTCGGCGCTCAAGCGGCAACCGACCACCGCAAGGAAATCGAAGAGGCACTCAGCGGCGCCGACATGGTGTTCATCACCGCCGGCGAGGGCGGCGGCACCGGTACCGGGGCTGCTCCCGTCATCGCCGAGATCTCCAAGAGCATCGGCGCGCTTACCATCGCAGTGGTGACCCGGCCGTTCGGCTTTGAGGGTCGCCGCCGTTCGGTTCAAGCGGAGAGTGGCATCCAGTCCCTCAAGGACAAGGTCGACACTCAGATCGTCATTCCCAACGACCGCCTCCTCAGCATCTCCGACGACCACACCTCGGTGGTCGACGCGTTCCGCATGGCCGACGAGGTGCTGCTGCACGGCGTCCAGGGAATCACGGACTTGATCACCACCCCCGGACTCATCAACACCGACTTCGCCGACGTGCGCATGGTGATGCAGGACGCTGGTTCTGCGCTCATGGGCGTGGGCATCTCCTCCGGTGAGGGCAAGGCAGTCAGCGCGGCCCGCAAGGCCATCGCCAGTCCGCTGCTCGAGGCCTCCATCGAAGGGGCTCGCGGAATCCTGCTGAGCATTGCCGGCGGGGCCGACCTCGGTATCTTCGAGGTGAACGAGGCGGCCGAAATCGTCCAGGGCGTGGCCCACCCCGACGCCAACATCATCTTCGGCACGGTGGTGGACGACGCCATGAAGGACCACATCCGGGTCACGGTGATCGCGGCTGGATTCGACCGCTGGGAGGGCGAGCGGGCAACCAGGATGTCGGCCACCGATTCGCTGGGCGCTGGGGATGTTCCCGATGTGTTCGGAGATTCCGGAGACGACCTGTTGTCCTCCGAGGTGGAAGACGAGTTCGACATCCCCTCCTTCCTCCGGTAACACGCCTAATCGAGACGTTGATCAGCCCCGCAGAGGTAGCCGATCGCCTGGGTGCTCTGCGCGAGCGGCTGTCTAGAGCGGGGGGCGATCATGTGAGGGTGGTGGCAGTGACCAAGGGCTTCGGCCCTGAAACGGTGGCCGCGGCCATGGAGGCCGGTTTGACCGACCTTGGCGAGAACTACGCCCAAGATCTGCTGGCCAAGGCAGCGGAGTTGCCTGCCCAGCCTGACGTGAGCCACCAGCCTCGCTGGCACTTCATCGGCCGGCTCCAGCGCAACAAGATCCGCAAGATCACCAGCCTGGTCCACCTCTGGCAGAGCGTGGACCGCCCGGAACTGGCCGCGGAGATCGCCCGGCGAGCTCCGGGCGCCAGAGTGCTGGTGCAGGTGGACATCGCCGGCATCGGAGGCCGAGGAGGATGTTCTCCCGAAGACACTGCCGGATTGGTCCGGAGCTGCCGCGAAGAGGGCTTGGAGGTGGCCGGGTTGATGGCGGTGGGAGCGCCGGGAACGCCCGCTCAGGCCCGCCCCGGCTTTCGCCTCTTAGCCTCCCAGGCCCACGACCTCGGTCTCGTAGAGCTGTCGATGGGCATGACCGCCGACATAGAGGTGGCCGTGGAAGAGGGGGCCACCATGGTGAGGGTCGGCACCGCCCTGTTCGGCCCTCGACCAAACTAAGCGGCATCGGGGTAGCTGCCCTCCCCGAATTGGGGGGCCGGTTCCTGTACCATCAGCGAGAGAAGTGAATGACTGCCGAGAGGGGGATGAATAAATGTCATCCGTGTGGCAGAAAACCAAGTTCTGGCTCGGATTCGGGACCGAAGAGGAGTTCTCGCCCGAGGGCTATATGGAGCAGGACTCCGACATGCGACTCGTGTCTCAGTCGCCTGGCGATGAGTTTGCCTCGGGTCCTGAGGGAGGCTCGGTGCGGCCCATCCCCGCGGCTGACTCGCCGGATGCAGAAGCGACGGCCGAACAGCCTCGTACCAGCTTTGTCCGCCCCATTCCGTCTACGTCATCCAAGCCCTCCGTGGTCAGCCCTATCTCATTCGACGACGCCAAGGATGTGGGGGACTGCTTCCGGGGCGGGCAGGCGGTCATCGTGAACCTGCAACACAGCAGCCGGGAAGTGGCTCGACGGCTCATCGACTTCTCCAGCGGTCTGTGCTACGGGCTGGACGGCCGCATGGAGCGGGTGGCCGATCACGTGTACTTGCTCACCCCCACCAACGTGGAGGTGTCTGCCGAAGACCGCCGCCGCATGGAGCAGGCCGACTACCAGAACGGCTGACTACTGAGATTCGGCCTTGGCCAGTCGAACAGAAAGCTGGCCCGCGTCAATTGACAGGTCGGTGGGAGTCTCGGCCTCTTGATCGACGTAGATGAGTTGAGGCTGGCCGACGGCCAGCACCTGCTCGCAGACGTAGTTGAGGTGTGCCTGCACCGCCTCGATGATCTCGGCCTCGGCGGCAATGGACAATTCGATCCGGTCGGTGACGTCTAGATCCTGGTTCTTGCGCTCGGCCTGAATGACTCGAACCACGTCTCGGGCGATTCCCTCGGTGGCCAGCTCGGCGCTGACGGCGGTGTCCAGCGCTACGAGGGCATCATTGGTGCGCAGCGCCGCCGCAGTGGTCCCCTCGACCGGGTTCAAGGCCAGCTGGAATTCGCTATCCGAGAGCGTGTGGCCGCCCACGGTTACTGTGCCGTCGGGATTGGCGTCCCACTGGCCCTTTCGGGCGGCGGCGAACACCGCCTGGGCGTCCTTGCCCAAGCGGGGGCCCAGCACTTGGCCGTTGGGTCGGAGCACGAACTGCCCGTAGGCAGTGAGGTCGTCGCTGAAGAGAACCTCCTTCACGTTCACCTCGTCGGCGATCAATGGGGTGAACGGGGCCAGATCATCAACCCCTGTGCCTGCCACCGTCAGAGATAGCAGGGGCTGGCGGACCCGGATGCCCTCATCCTCACGAACCCGCAGACCGGTGGAGCACACATCGCGCACCCGGTCCATGGCGGCCACCAGTTGTGGATCGGCCGGAAGCTCCGCAGGGTCGGGCCAATCACACAGGTGAACACTCGACTCTCCGGTCAGGCCCCGGTAGATCTCCTCAGAAACCAGTGGCAAAAACGGCGCCAGCAACCGGGCCAAGGTGGTCAAAACCGTGAACAGAGTGTCGTAGGCATCTTGCTTGTCATCAGCCGAGGACGGGCGCGACGGGGCCCAGAATCGGTCCCGGCTGCGGCGGATGTACCAGTTGTTGAGGGAGTCGATGAACCCCTCTAGCTCGGCGGTGGCGCCGGGCAGGTCGTAAGCGTCCATGTGGCTGGTGACCGATTCGGTGAGCAACCGGGTCTTGGCCAGGATGTAGCGGTCCAGCAGTTCCTCGGAGCAGGTCCGGGGTTTGGCCTGGATGCCGTCGGCGTTGGCGTACAGGACGAAGAAGTAATAGGCGTTCCAGATGGGGATGATCACCTGGCGCAGCACGTCGTCGATGCCCGAGTCGTCGAGGCGCGGGTCGCCTCCCTTCACGATGGGCGAGGCCATCAGATACCAGCGGAGGGCGTCGGCTCCCTTGGTGGCGAAGATCTCCTCGGGCTCGGTGAAGTTCCGCAGCTTCTTGGACAGCTTCTGGCCCTTGGCATCAAGCAGGATTCCGTGGCAGATCACGTTGTTGAACGCCGGGCGGTCGAACAGGGCCGACGCCAGCACGTGGAGGGTGTAGAACCAGCCGCGGGTCTGGTTGATGTACTCCACGATGAAGTCGGCCGGGAAGTGGTGCTCGAACCACTCCTTGTTCTCGAACGGGTAGTGGACCTGGGCGAAGGGCATGGATCCCGATTCGAACCAGCAGTCCAGAACCTCGGGCACCCGGCGCATGACCGAATTGCCGGTGGGATCGTCGGGGTTGGGCCGAGTCAGTTCGTCGATGAGCGGCCGGTGCAGATCGACCGGGCGCACGCTGAAGTCTCGCTCTATCTCGTCCAGGCTTCCGTAGACGTCCACTCGGGGATAGGCCGGATCGTCGCTGCGCCACACTGGGATGGGCGATCCCCAAAACCGGTTGCGGCTGATCGACCAGTCTCGGGCGCCTTCCAGCCAGGTGCCGAACCTTCCGTCGCGCACATGACCCGGTACCCAGTTGATCTGCTGGTTTAGCGCCAGCATCTTGTCCCGGATCTCGGTCACCCTCACGAACCACGAGCTGAGGGCCCGGTAGATGATCGGCTCGTCGGTGCGCCAGCAGTGCGGATAGTTGTGCTCGTAGGTGGCGTGGCGCAGGATCCGCCCCTGTTCCTTGAGCCGGGCGATGATGCCGCTGTTGGCCTCGAACACGTTGGCCCCGGCCCAGTCGACCACCTCGTCGGTGAAGCGGCCCTGGTCGTCCACTGGCACCACCGTGGGCAAGCCGTGGGCCTCGGCGGCCTGCTGGTCGTCCTCACCGAAGCCGGGGGCGGCGTGGACCACGCCGGTGCCCTCAGCGGTGTCCACGAAGTCGGCCCCCAGCACCTGGAAGGCGCCGTCGGCGTCCAGGGAGGCGAAGTAGTCGAACAGCGGTCGATAGCGCCGCCCGACGAGTTCGGCGCCGGTCACCGTGCCCACAACCCGGCTCTGGCCCAGCTCAGCGCCGTAGGACTCCAGCGCCGCCGCAGCCAGCACCACATGGCCACCGCCATGCTCCACCACGGCGTAGTCGATCTCGGGCCCCACGATCAGCATCAAGTTGGACGGGAGGGTCCAGGGCGTGGTGGTCCAGGCCAGAATGCGCATCGGACCGGGATCACCTGCTTCCGGCACCAGGTCGAAGGCCACGGTGATAGCCGGGTCCTGGCGGGGACGGGTGGCGTCGTCGAGGCGGATCTCGAAATTAGACAGCGGGGTCTCGGCCGCCCACGAGTAGGGCATCACTCGGTAGGCCTCGTAGACCAGGCCTTTGTCCCACAGCGACTTGAAGGCCCACATGACCGACTCCATGTAGGGCAGGTCCATGGTCTTGTAGTCGTCAGCGAAGTCCACCCAGCGGGCCTGGCGAGTCACCGTGGTCTCCCACTCCTGGGTGTAGCGCAGCACCAATTGGCGGCAGTAGTCGTTGAACCGGTCGATGCCGTAGCCGGTGATGGCGGCCCTCCCCGACACCGACAGCTCCTTCTCGGCCTCCATCTCCGCCGGTAGTCCGTGGCAGTCCCATCCGAAGCGCCGCTCCACCCGACGGCCCCGCATGGTGTGGAAGCGGGGGATCACATCCTTCACATATCCGGTGAGCAGGTGTCCGTGATGGGGGAGTCCGTTGGCAAACGGGGGGCCGTCGTAGAACACATATTCGTTGTCGCCGTCGGTACCCGCAGGCCGTTGGTCCACCGACTGGGCGAAGGTCTCGTTCTCAGCCCACGACTCCAGCACCCGGCGCTCGATCTCGGGGAAGAACGGCTTGGGGTCGACCTCGGGGTAGGGAGTGGGCAGATTAGACAACGGGCCTCCAGAAGAAACTGGGAAATCACAAAATAACCCGTCCCCAATCCGGTTCAGACATCGTTAAGCCTGTCTCAGCCATTTGACAGTAATTCGCGGCGGCGGCGGCTACACTCCCGCCTGCGATGGCTGCCAAGAAGACCGCGACCAAGAAGGCTGGGGACAGCAAGTCCGCCGCGAAGAAGCCCGCGGCCAAGAAAACCGCGGCCAAGAAAACCGCGGCAAAGGCAACTACGGCGAAAAAGCCTGCGGCCAAGAAAACCGCGGCAAAGGCAACTACGGCGAAAAAGCCTGCGGCCAAGAAAACCACGGCAAAGGCAACTACGGCCAAGAAGCCTGCGGCGAAGAAACCCCAGTTCGACAAGAAGTACCTGGACAAGCAGCGGCGGCTCCTACTGGAGGAACGCAACCGCTACATCACATCGGCCACTCGCCTCAAGGCCGAGGCTGATTCCCTGGTGGAGGAACGTGAGCCGGGAGATGTCCAGTTTGACGAGGAATCAGGCGAGGGCGACACCCTGGCGGTGGAGCGGGAGCGGGACTTGGCTCTCAGCGCCCATGCCCGCGCCGCAGTCGACCAGATTGACGCCGCCTTAGCCCGTATCGATAACGGTACCTATGGCATCTGCCTGGTCTCGGGCAAGCCGATTCCCCGCCAGCGGCTCAATGCCATTCCGTGGGCGGCGGAGCGGGTTGAGCACAAAGCCGGTGGGTTCTAGAGCCGTCACTCCCGCCGAGACAAAGCACCGATCTCGTCGCCACAACCTGGTCTTGCTGGGGGTGGCGGCTTTTGTGGTGGCCGTTGACCAGTTGACCAAATGGTGGGCGCTGGTGGCTCTCGACGACCGAGACATAGACCTGGTATGGACCCTGCGGCTGCATTTGATCCACAACACCGGAGCGGCCTTCGGGCTGGGCCAGGGACTGGAGGCGGTGATCGCGGCGATAGCGCTGGTGTTCGTGGTCGTGGTGGCCTGGGCCAGCTGGGGCGGCCGCCGGTTGTCGCTGCCGCCGGTGCTTCTGGGCATGATTCTGGGCGGGGCGATCGGCAACCTGGCCGACCGGGTCTTGCGAGCCGGCGACGGGTTTCTCGGCGGGGCCGTGGTCGACTTCGTCGATCTTCAATGGTGGCCGGTATTCAACGCCGCCGACTCCGCCATCGTGGTGGCCGGGGTCATCCTTGTTCTGACCGCGCCCCGCTATCGCCAGCCGGAAGGCGAGCCCCATGGGGCCACGAGCGGAGGCGACACAGAGCTAGATCCCTCCAATGGGCACTAGCGGGGTTGTTCCCGACCCATTGGCGGGCGAGCGCCTCGACCGGGTGGTGGCGCTGGTGTGGGAGTGCAGCCGGGCCGAGGCCGCCCGGCTGATCGACCAGGAGAAGGTGGCCGTCAACGGCAATCCCGCCGGCTCCCGGTCCCAGAGGTTGGCGGCCGGTGATCACATCTCCCTCTTCGAGGCGCCCACGGTCGGCCCGGCGGCGTTGGAGCCCGATCCATCGGTGGAGCTGGATGTGGTCCATGTCGACGAGCATGTGATCGTGGTCAACAAGCCAGCCGACCTGGTGGTCCACCCCGGATCGGGCAATGCCCACGGGACGATGGTGCACGGCTTGCTGGCCCGGTATCCCGAGATCGCCGAAGTGGGGGAGCCGGAACGTCCTGGGATTGTCCACCGTCTCGACCGGGGCACCTCGGGTTTGTTGATGGTGGCCCGTACGCCTTCCGCTTATCATGCTCTGTCCGCGGCGCTGGGCCGACGAGAAGTACACCGGGGCTACGTCGCCCTGGTGCAGGGGTTGCCGGCCGATGATCGGGGGGTGATCGATGCCCCGGTGGGCCGATCCACTCGCCACCCCACCAAGATGGCAGTGAAGGCCGACGGCCGGCCGGCCACTACCCACTACCGGGTGACCGACCGCATGGCGACCGGTTCTGGATCCCAAGACGGGCCCCAAGATGCGCCCGTCCCCTATGACTCGGCCCGTCTGGAGTTGCGCCTGGAAACCGGGCGCACCCACCAGATTCGGGTCCATCTAGCGGCCATCGGCCACCCGGTTTTGGGTGACTATCTCTACGGAGGCCCCGGTGCCCCTGGCATCAACCGTCCCGCCCTCCATGCCCACACCTTGGGTTTCGACCCCCCCGAGAGCGGCCAGCCCCTCCGATTCGAAGCCGAGCCTCCCGAGGACTTCTCCCTTCTCTACCGGCTGCTTAGCGGGTAGAGGTGCTCAGCGTCAGTCTGATCCCGGCCAAGGGAGGAGGCCATTGGCGGTCTTGGCGATGTCATCGAGGGTGTAGTCGCTCAGAAGGTCGTGCATGATGTCGCCCGCATGGGTCCAGATGGCCAGCAACACGCATTGACCTTCGTGGTCACAGGCGCCGTCTTGGTGGGGTTCGCCGAAATCGCCCAGCACGATGGGACCGTCCACCGCGCTCACGATCTCGCTCAGTTTGATTTCGGCGGCGGGGCGGGCCAGCGCGTAGCCGCCCCCCGCCCCCCGCTTGGACCGGACCAGTCCGGCGCCTTTGAGGGCTTGGAGAATCTGCTCCAGATAGGGCTGGGGGAGTCCGGTGCGCTCGGCGATGTCCCGTACCGAGGTGGGACCGGATTCGTCGGCGTGCAGGGCCAGCGACAGCAGCGCCCGGCTGGCGTAGTCGCCTCGAGTCGACACCCTCACGAGCCATCACACTACTTCTCAATCTTCTCCGCATGGTCGAGCCGGTAGTTTGAAGGTCGAATGGGAAGCCCCAGCCAGCACAACGAGCCAACCGCCGGCGGTCCGGCCACCGGCTTTCCGGTGCTGCCCGACTACCGGGGTTCGTGTCTGAGCAACGTGATGCCAGCCCTGCTCGGTCCTCCCGATGCCGCTGAATGGCTGCCCGCACCGGTTCGTGAGGCCAAGGCGGTGGTTCTGTTGCTGATCGACGGGATGGGCTGGGAGCAGCTCCAAGACCGGGCCGAGCTGGCCCCGGTGATGTCGGCTATGGAGGGAGGCCCCATCACCACGGTGGCCCCGACCACCACCACCACGGCGCTGACATCGCTGGTCACCGGGGCGGCGCCAGGCGAGCACGGATTGATCGGCTACCAGATCTACATCCAGGGGCAGGTGCTCAACGCCCTGCGGTGGACCGTGGGCCCCAAGTCATCGGATGCCCGCAAGACCATCGTGCCCGAGCAAATCCAAACCCGGCCCGCATTCTTTGGACGACGAGTGCCGGCAGTAGGGCGAAGCGAGTTCCAGGGAACCGGCTTTACCCGGGCCCATCTCGATGGAGTGGACCACAAGGGGTACAAGCTGACCAGCTCCATCGCCGTGGAGGTGCAGAAGCTGGTGGAAGGGGGTGAGCCGCTGGTGTACGCCTACTACGACGGACCAGACCGAATCGCCCACGAGTACGGATTCGGTCCCTACCTGGACGCCGAATTCGCGGAGGTGGACCGCTTGGTGGCGCAAATCCTGGTCGTACTGCCCTCCGATGCGGCCCTGCTGGTGGTGTCCGACCACGGACAGGTCATGGTGGGCGACAACAAGGTGGAGCTGGCCCGCGACGTGCTGGCCCTGACCGCGGTGACTTCGGGAGAAGCCCGGTTTCGCTGGCTCCACGCCCGGCCCGGGCGAGCCGGTGAGCTCAAGGACGCGGCTGGCGAGCTCTACGGCCGCCATGGTCTGGTGGTCGAGCGGCAGCAGGTGCTGGACGAGGAATGGTTCGGCCCCTACGTCGGCCCGGAGGCCCGCTCTCGAATGGGCGACGTGGCCCTGGTGCCCTGCGACCCGGTGGCTTTCGTCGAGCCCAAGCCCGAGCGCCGAAGCGCGGCTGGGGGAGGGACCAGGCCGGTGTTTGAGCTGCTGGGCCGGCACGGATCGCTGACCTCGGCCGAGATGCTGGTTCCCTGTCTGGCCGCGTCCGGCACCAGAGCGTGACGGTGTTGTCCGACGCCGGCGGTTAGCCGGTAGATTTCCAGCCATGGCAGACATCCCACAGCCGGTTCCGGTCGAACCCACCGAGGTTATCCGCGAAGGACCGCTGGCCGAAGGTGATTCGGATGAGCCGTTGTCGGCCGGGGAGGCCATTGAACAGCCGGCCAAGGTGATGAGGGTCGGAACCATGATGAAGCAGCTCTTGGATGAGGTGCGCCAGTCGTCCCTTGATGAGTCCAGCCGCGATCGTCTGAGAGACATCTACGCCACATCGATCGAAGAGCTGGGCTCGGCGTTGTCTCCTGACCTGCGCGAGGAGCTCGACCGGCTGATTCTGCCCTTTCCCGAGGACCACCCTCCCAGCCAGGCCGAGCTTCAGGTGGCCAAGGCCCAGCTGGTGGGCTGGCTGGAGGGTCTCATCCAGGGCATCCAGGCCGCCTTGTTCGCCCAACAGGTGTCGGCCCAGCAGCAGCTGGCCAACATCCGGGCCGAGCTGCCTCCCGGTGTTCAGCCGCCAACCGAACGCAGGCCGGGCACATATCTGTAAGACCCCTGTAACCAGGGGAGAGACGCCAATTCGGCAGAGGGCAGCATGCGTCCCCCGGTCTTGGTATGGTCAGGGTAAGGCCAAACCACAAGCCTGTAGTTATCCACAGGCAGGCCGCCAACACGCACAGACCATCCACAAACAGCCCACAGGAGCGCCGTGTCCAGTTCCTTCACCCACCTCCACGTCCACACCGAGTACTCAATCCTCGACGGTGCCTCCCGGGTGAGCGATCTGGTCAAGGCAGCCGCGGCCGACGGACAGCCCGCCCTGGGAATGACCGATCACGGCAACATGTACGGGGTTGTCGACTTCTACCGGACTTGCCTCTCTGAGGGCATCAAGCCGGTCATCGGTACCGAGGCCTATATGGCCCATGAGAACAGGAGTGAGCGGCCACCGAGGCGAGGCAAGGTGGACGACAGCGGGGGCAGCACTGAGGGAGGGCAGAAGATCTATTACCACCTCACCCTGCTGGCCGAGAACAACACCGGGTACAAGAACCTTATCCAGCTCTCCAGTCGGGCCTTCCTCGAGGGCTACTACTACAAACCCCGGCTCGATTGGGAGCTGTTAGCCGAGCACAGCGAAGGGCTGATTGCCTCCACCGGCTGTTTGGGCGGCCACGTGCTCCAAGCCCTTCTACGCAATGACTACGACGATGCGGTGGCCAAGGCGGCCCGACTTCAAGACATATTCGGCAAGGACAACCTGTTCGTGGAGATCCAAGACCACGGCATCCCCGAGCAGCAGCGCACCAACCCCGAGCTGCTCCGACTGGCCCGCCAGATCAATGCCCCCCTGCTGGCCACCAACGACAGCCACTACACCCACCGCCATGATGCCGAGGCCCACGATGCTCTGCTGTGCGTGCAGACTGGCTCGCTGGTGAGCGACCCCGACCGATTGAAGTTCGACGGCAGCGAGCACTACCTCAAGACGGCGGCGGAGATGCGCCATCTGTTCTCCGACCTCAGCCCGGCGTGCGACAATACGCTGTGGATCGCGGAGCGGGCCGACGTGGAGATCGAGTTCGGCAAGCCGCAGCTTCCCGACTTTCCCATCCCCGACGAGTACGATAACGCTGACGACTACCTTCAAGCCCTGACCTTGGAGGGGGCCAAAGCACGGTGGGGCGAACCGCTGTCGGAAGAGGTGGCCGACCGGCTGGCATTCGAGCTTAAAGTCATCTCCGACATGGGCTTCTCCTCCTATTTCCTGATCACCTGGGATCTGATCCGCTACGCCCGGGAGCGGGGCATCCGCGTCGGTCCCGGGCGGGGCAGCGCGGCGGGATGCGCGGTGGCCTACTCCCTGCGCATCACCGATCTGGATCCCATTCGCTACGACCTGCTGTTCGAGCGTTTCCTCAACCCGTCGCGGGTGTCCATGCCCGACATCGACATGGACTTCGACTCCCGCTACCGAGACGAGATCATCCGCTACGCCACCCACAAGTACGGCGAAGACCATGTGGCCCAGATCATCACCTTCTCTACCATCAAGGCCCGGGCCGCGGTGCGCGACAGCGCCCGGGTGCTGAACTTCCCCTACGCGCTGGGCGACAAGCTGGCCAAGGCCATGCCCCCGCTGGTTTTGGGGCGGGACACCCCGCTGTGGGCCTGCCTCGAAAAAACCGAGGAGTACACCGACGGCTACACGGCGGCCGCCGAACTGCGGGAGATGTACGACAGCGAAGAGGACGCCCGCAAGGTGGTCGACGTGGCTCGGGGCCTGGAGGGCCTGCGCCGCCAGGACAGCATCCACGCCGCCGCGGTGGTGATCACCAAAGACCCGCTCACCGAGCACCTCCCCATCCAGCGCAAGGCATCGCCGGGCCAGACCCTTGAAGAGGCCCCCATCGTCACCCAGTACGAGATGCACGCGGTGGAGGATTTGGGCCTACTCAAGATGGACTTTCTGGGCCTGCGGAATCTCGACGTGATCGAGGACGCTGTCGGGCTCATCAAGCAATCCCACGGCGTGGACCTCGACATCGACAATGTGCCGCTGGACGATGCAGCCACCTACGAGCTGCTGTCCCGGGGCGACACCATCGGGGTGTTCCAGCTGGAGAGCGGTCCGATGCGCTCGCTGATCCGATCGCTTGAGCCCACCTGCTTCGACGACGTGGCCGCCCTGGTGGCCCTCTACCGGCCCGGCCCGATGGCCGCCAACATGCACAACGACTACGCCGACCGTAAGAACGACCGCAAGCCGGTGCAGGTGTTCCACGAGGATGCCGCCGACATCCTGGGCGACACCTATGGGCTGATGATCTACCAGGAGAGCGTCATGCGGGTGGCCCAGCGCTTCGCCGGCTATTCGCTGGCCGACGCCGACAACCTTCGCAAGGCCTGCGGCAAGAAGGACCGGGCGCTGATGGCCAAAGAGCGCGACAGCTTTGTGGAAGGGTGCGAGAAGAGCGGATACGGCTCAGAGCTGGGGACCCATCTCTTCGACATCATCGAGCAGTTCGCCGACTATGCCTTCAACAAGAGCCACTCCTACGGCTACGGGCTCATCGCCTATCAGTGCTCCTTTCTCAAGGCCCGATATCCGGTGGAGTACATGGCCGCGCTGTTGACCAGCGTCAAGAACCGGCTGGAGAAGGCCGCTGTCTACCTGGCCGAGTGTCGGCAAATGGGGATCACCGTCGCGCTGCCCGACGTGAACCTCTCGGAGTCGGACTTCGCGGCCATCAGCGCCTCAGACGGTGAGAGAGCCATCTCCTTCGGGCTCTCCGCCATCCGCCACATGGGTACGGGCACCGCGCAGATGATCCTCGACGACAGGAGGAAGAACGGCCCGTTCGACGACTTCTACGACTTCTGCTCCCGGGTCGATCCGATTGTGCTCAACAAGGGCGTGGTCGAGGCCCTCATCAAGGCGGGCTGCTTCGACTCATTCGACCATCCCCGACAGGGGCTGCTCAACGTGTCGGAGACCATCGTGCGCCGCTGCATCCAACAGCAGCGGGAGCGCAGCCAGGGCATCATGAGCTTGTTCGGCGAGGGCAGCGAAGAGAGCTTCGATGAGCGCATCGAGATCCCCAACGTCGAGTTCGACAAGGCCCGCAGACTGGCCGCCGAAAAGGAGATGCTCGGGCTCTACGTGTCCGACCACCCCATCATGGGCATGGAGGGAGTGCTGGCCCGCAAGACTACCCATCGGATCGACCAGCTGTCTGAAGTGGAGGAGGGCACCTCGGTGAAGGTTGGCGGGGTGGTGAGCAACTTGCGGAAGCGATGGACTCGCAAAGGCGACCAGATGGCGTCATGCGATCTTGAGGACTTGTACGGAACCATGGAGGTCACCCTGTTCCCCCGGGCCATGGAAGAGCACGGCCACAAGCTGGCTGACGACTTGGTAGTGGTTTTCGAGGGGCGCCTCGACCGGCGCGACGACGAGCCCAGCCTGATCTGCTTTTCCGCGGAGCCCATCGACCCCGCCACCGCGAACGGGCGCTCGACGGTGAGACTGCATCTGGGGGTTCGCACCATCACGCCGGAGCGGATCGACTCCCTGAAGTCCATTTTCGCCAACCACCCGGGTAAGGCTGAGGTTTTCCTGGTGGTGGGCGACGACAAGGCGATCAAGCTCTCATCGGAGTACGGGGTAGACGCGGGTAGCGGGCTGATCGGCGAGTTGCGGGAGATGCTGGGGGAGCACGCCGTAGCGGTGTAAGCGGGCAAGCTGGGGTTTTGCCAGAAGCGGTCCTTACTGAAAACCCTGATGGTGCTGCGGGTTTGCGCGCCTACCGAAGCGATTGATGGACTATAGGGGTGCCCACGGGCCGACAACTGTGGGGGAACGGCGAGCAGAAAGGGCGAGCAGCGCATGGCAATCGACGTCGAAACCAAGGACTGCACAGCGGTTACCGACGCTGAGCTGGCCGAAATGGCCGACATGTGTGCTGATGGTTGCAACCCATTCTCGGTGGGGCTGCTCTCCAAGCAAGCCGAGGAGTGGGTGCTGATATCCACCGCTCGGGAGAACGGCAAGCTCCGGGGATTCGCCTTCTCCACGCTGGAGCGCATCGGCGGGACCCCGAGCGTATTGGTGGGGTTGGCTTCGGTGGCTCGAACCTCCAAGCGCAGCACCGTTCTCCGCCAGCTCATCGAAGCACAGCTCCATCGGGCGCTGATGGCCTTCCCCGACGAGGACGTGCTTCTAGGCACCCAGTTCGACAACGCCGGCGGGTTCGAGGCGTTCAAGACCTTGGTTGAGATCGTTCCCCGTCCGGGACACAAGGCCTCCGGGGAGGAGCGGGCCTGGGGTCGCCGCTTGGCCAAGCGGTTCAGCATCAGCGCCTCCCGGTATCTCGACCGCGACTTCCGGGTGGTGGGCGACAGCGGCCAGGCCTGTCTGCTGGACTACGAGACCGTCAAGCCCGAGGGTATCGATCCCGAAGTGGAGGCCCTGTTCGACAAGGTGGACCGCGACGGCGGCGACACCATGATCGCCTTCGGCTGGATCATGGCCGAAGACCTGCTCAAGTACACCTGAGCCAAATACCGCCCAATCGGCGGCCCATGTGCCGCAACTATCTTCCCGATCCGCTGTCTGAGGGGCTAGTGGCCGAATTGCTCGACCAAGCCCGACGGGCACCCTCGGCGGGAAACACCCAGGCAGTGGAGTTCTGCGTGGTCACCGACCCCGGGCGGTACTGGCGCCTGACCCTCGCGCCGGAGCGACGAGCCGAGTTCCCCTGGCCCGGCCTGCTGATAGCCCCCGTGCTGGTGGTGGCACTCACCGACCCTCAGCGCTACGTGGAGCGCTATGCCGAGCCCGACAAAGCCCATACTGGACTCGGCGACAGCACAGAGGTCTGGCCAGTGCCATACTGGTGGGTAGACGCCGGTATGGCAGTGCAGAGTCTTCTGCTGGGAGCGTCGGCCGAGGGCTTGGGCTCCTGCTTCTTCGGCGCCTTCGAGCACGAAGAAGCGTTGCGGGCTGGACTCGAGCTGCCCGCAGGACATCGCATCGTGGGAACAGTGGCACTCGGCTACCCAGCCCCCGACCGCTCCAGCCACTCCGCAAATAGACCTCGCCGCCCGCTTGAAGAAGTGATTCACACCTATCCCCTTCCCACTAAGGAGAGGGGTCAGACGACTAGCTAGGGTGGGGTGGGGTAGCTCCAAAGCAACACTGATCAAGAAAATCGTCTACCGTTCCCGCCCATGAGCATGCCTGACCCCGGCGACCGCCTGGCCATCGAAGACGTCATTGTCCGCTACACCATCGCCATTGACGAGAAGGACTGGGACCTTCTCGACACGGTCTTCACCCCCGACGCCCATCTGGACTACTCCTCGTCGGCCCCCGGCGTGGACGACGCCAACGCCGACTATCCCACCGTCAAGCGCTGGCTCCAGACCGCGCTGTCCATCTTCCCTATGACCCAGCACATGGTGGGCAAGACCTACATCCGCAGATGGGACGGCGACACTGCCCAGTGCACGACGCTGTTCCACAATCCCATGGGCATGCCCGTCGACGGCGACGGGAAGTTCGACCTCAGCGGGTCGGGGCTGCACATGTTCTACGTGGGCGGTTGGTACCACGACACTGTCGCCCGGACCCCCGACGGATTCCGCATCGTCAAGAAGGTGGAAATCGGGGGCTACATGGAGGGCGGGTTCCCCGACGGATTCGACATTCCCCAGTAGCCGACTATCGGCTCGCCAGCCCGGCGCAGTTGGGCCGGTACATCAGGTGCTGAGGTAGTATTCCCGTCGTGCAGATTCCTCTTGTGGACTACCTCGTCTTGGGCGATGAGCCCCACTTGCAAGCCAACGAATGCGCCAATTGCGGCGCTCGTTTCTTCGGCCGGCGCAACGCCTGCGCCAGTTGCGGCCACCGAGAGTTCAAAGAGGTTCGAGTAAGCGACACCGGCACGCTGCGGACCTTCAGCATCGTCTACCGAGCCGCCCCCACCATTCCCACGCCGTACGTCTCGGCCATCGTGCTCACCGACGACGGCACCTCGGTTCGCTCCAACCTCATCAACATTGAGCCCGATCCCACCAAGATCTCGCTCGGCATGAAAGTCAAGCTCGACACCTATGTCGTGGGCACCGACGACGATGGTCAAGAGGCCGTCGCCTTCGGCTACGCCCCGGCGTGACGACCAATCAATAGGAGGCCGAAAATGGCACAAGACATCTGGGTTCTGGGAACTCACATGACGGCGTTTGGCCGCTACCCCGACCAGGATGCGGTGGATCTGGCCAGCGCGGCCGCCTTGGGCGCGCTCGACGACGGCGGGGTGGCCATCTCCGACATGGACCTGCTGGCCTGCGGGACCCTGTTCCATGCCAACGCTGGCATGGGCCAGCAAGTGCAAAAGCAGATCGGCCAGACCGGCATACCGGTGTACAACGTGTCCAACGCCTGTGCCACCGGGGCCACCGCCCTGCGCACCGTGATCATGGCCATCCGGGCCGGAGAGGCCGAAATGGGCCTGGCCATCGGCGTGGAGCAGATGGGCAAGATGGGCCTTCTGGCCGGTGGCGCCCGCAAAGAGAAGAACGTGTATGAGCCGTCGGGCCGCTTCGGGGCGGTGATGCCCACCGACGGCATATTGGGCACCGACACCATGCCCGGCGTGTTCGCCCAAGCGGGCATGGAGTACGCCAACGACAACGACGGGGTGGGCTTTGAGCAGTTCGCCAAAGTGGCCCAGAAGAACCACGCCCACTCCACGCTCAACCCCCTGGCCCAATACCAGAAGGAGTTCAGCCTGGAAGAGGTGATGGGCTCGCCCATGCAGAGTTACCCCAACACGCTGCTGATGTGCTGCCCCACCGGCGACGGGGCCGCGGCCTGCGTGCTGGTGGGCGAGGAGCGCTTTGCCACCCTCAGCCGCGAGCAGCAGTCTCGGGCGGTGAAGATCTCCGCCTCGGTGCTCACCACCGACCCATATGTGGAATCCGGTGCCATGCAGCCCGACGTGAACACCCTCACCCGCAACGCCGCACAAACCGCCTACGAGCAGGCCGGAGTGGGCCCTGAAGACCTCAGCCTGGTGGAGTTGCACGACTGCTTCGCCACCGCCGAGCTCATCCACTACGACAACCTGGGGCTGTGCGAGCCGGGCGGCGCCGGCGACTTCATCGACCGAGGCGCCCCGTGGCGCGACGGCGACACCCCGGTGAACGTGTCCGGAGGCCTCATCTCCAAGGGCCATCCCATCGGCGCCACCGGCGTGGCCAACGTGTACGAGGTGGCCACCCACCTGCGGGGCGAGGCCGGCGACCGCCAGATCGAAGGCGCCAACGTGGGCCTGGCTCACGTGATCGGCCTCGGCTCGAGCTGCGGCGTCCACATCCTGGAGAAGAGCGGGATCAGCTGAACGGGCTGGGCTCAAACCCCGATAGGAGACCGCGATCATGAGCAGCACTTGTCGGGGCGTGGTCTTCAACGGCGACGGAACCTTTCAACTGAGGGACGATTTTCCGGTGCCCGAGCCGCCGGCTGGTGGTGGGGTGCTCAAGGTGGAGGCCGTGGGCATGTGCGGCAGCGACGTGGCCCAGCTCCACGGCCACCAGCACGTCCCCGGAGAGAAATCACCGCTGGTTCCCGGCCATGAGATCGTGGGCCGGGTTCATGCCCTGGCCGACGACGCCAACTTGGGCGTGGCGGTGGGCGACCGGGTGGCGGTGGACCTTGTTGTGCGGGCCCCGGTTACGGAGAACAACCCGTTCGGCTTAGGCGAGGTGTACGGCTACACGATGGGCCTCGAAGACGGCCACGGGCTGTGGGGCGGCTACGGGGAATACATGGGCGTGTTGCCCAACACCCATCTGGTGAAGCTGACCGAGGACACTGACGCCGCCGAGCTGACCCTGTTCGAGCCTCTGGCCAACGTGTGCAACTGGTTCAGTCGGATGCCCGTGGGCGAGGGCGAGACCGTGGTGGTGCAGGGTCCGGGCCACATGGGGCTGGTGTACGCCGCGGAGGCCAAGCGCCGGGGCGCGGAGACGGTGATCGTCACCGGCACCGATGCCGATGCCCTGCGCCTGGAAGTGGCCCGCGAGGTGGGCGCCGATGTGACTGTCGACGTCACCGCCACTGACCTGGTGGCGTTTGTGGCCGAGATCACCGGTGGGGCCATGGCCGACATGGCCGTAGATCTGGCCGATGCCACCGCCACCGTGCCCCTGTGCCTGAGCCTGGTTCGCCAAGGGGGCAAGGTGCAGCTGGCCGGATTGAAGAACTTGGCGCCAGTGGAGATGATCACCGACCTGATCGTGCTCAAGGGACTGACGGTCCAAGGCGGCAGCGGTTCCACTCCGAGCTCCATGCGAGAAGCGGTGGAGATATTGAATAGCGGGGAGTTTCCCACCAGTCCGCTGCTGGGCGAGGTGTTCAGCCTCGACCAGATCGACGAGGCCATGGCCCTGCTCCAGCGCACCGCCGACCACGACGCCGTGCGGGTCGGCCTCCGGCACGGCTAGCAGTACTGGACCAGTGAGCGTCGAGATCGAGTGGTTGACGGCGGCATTGAGGCGATGAGCGTAGAGATCGACCACTCCGGCAAGGTGGCGCTGGTCACCGGGTCAGGAGCAGGCATCGGCCGAGAGATTGCCCGGTGGATGGGTCGGGCGGGCGCTGCGGTGGCCGTGAACGACATCCGTTCCGCCAATGCCGAGGAAACGGTGGCCCTCGTTGCCGAAGAGGGGGGCACGGCCAGAGCCTTCGCTGCCGACCTGCGAGACGATGCCGCCATCGAGCAGCTGATGGCCGATGTGGCGGCCTGGGGCGGGAGTCTGGATATCGCCGTCAACAACGTCGGCATGATGGCCGGGCGTTCCCCCACCCGGTTTGTGGACATGGACGGGGAATTCTGGCGAGATCTCGTGGATCAGAATCTGGTGCTGACCGCACTGTGCGGCCGGGCTGAAGCCTTGGTGATGATGGAGCAGGGGGGCGGCGTGATCATCAACGTCAGCTCGGGGGAGACCACCCGGCCATCGCCCATGATGTCGAGCTATGCCGCGGCCAAGGCGGCTATCAATCACCTCACGTGGTCGATGGCGGTGGAGCTCGGCCCCCACAACATCCGAGTCAACGCCATCGCCCCCGGCACCACCCCCACTGAATTGATAAGGGAAGCATTTTCTTCTGAACACTACGAAGCCATCGTGGCCGCCACCCCTCTGCGCCGGGAGACCCTGCCCGAAGAACTGGGCCGCCTATCTGTATACCTGGCCTCCGACCTGGCCCGCTGCACCACCGGCCAGCTCATCCTGGCCGACGCCGGGGCGTTCCTATCCCGCACCCGGCCGCCAAATCTCGGCCAAGACGCCAGTTAGATGCCGCGCGGATAGGCGGCCTACCTGGGATAACGCTGTTGAGCGATGTCATAAGGAGAATCCTGTCACCTGCGGATACGCGCCAATCCCCGCGTCCGCCGAGCGATTCGGGAAACGACGTGGTTCACCTATCCGCTTGAGCTCCAAGTGACAATTTGATGGTGCGACCGGGTAGGCCCTGGACTCGATCCCGGTGGCCACCCTCGATCAGCCCGGGCGTGGTGGCCTGGACTCGATCCCGGTGGCCACCCTCGATCCTCGATAGCCAATGCTCCCCAAGCCTGCAAGCCATGTAGTGGTTGGGGGCGGTTTTGCTCCACCAACAGCGCATAGGTGTGGTTGGTCGTGAGGTTCCCCCTTTTTCGTGGAGGCATGCTCTATAAGGAGGAGCTATGTCCAGATTGCGAAGAAATTTCGACTGGGAGTTCCGTGATGGGGCTGTTCGGATCGTCAACGAGACCGGACGGCCGGTGGCCCATGTGGCCCGGGAGCTCGGTGTGTGTGAGGGCACGCTGGGGAGCTGGGTGCGCCGGGACGCTGCCGAGCGGGCCGGCGGGCTGAGCGCAGACGAGCGGGCCGAGTTGGCGAGGCTCCGCCGCCGGGTGGCGGAGTTGGAGATGGAGCGTGATGTCCTCAAACGATCCGCAGTCGTCCGGGTGAGCGGGGCAACGCGGTGACAGCAGAGTTCATCGCCGCCCAGAGGACCGATCACGGTGTGCCTCATGCGGTGTCGTTGCGGGCGCTGGATGCAGCTTCTTCGACGTTCTACAAGCACCTCAACCGTCCGCCGGCCGATCAGCAGTTGCGCCGCCAGGCCCTCGACGCCGAGGTGCGGAAGGCGTTCGACCGTTCCCGGGGCGCCTACGGGTCGCCCAGGGTCAGAGCCCAGCTGCGCCGCGACGGGATATCGGTGTCGAAGAAGACGGTGGAGGTCTCGATGGCCCGCCAGGGCCTGTGCGCCCGCCCCAAAAGGAACAAGGGCCTGATCGGCCAGAACCCCGGCGCCGCGGCCCCGTCGGACCTGCTGGGGCGCGACTTCAGCGCCAAAGCGGTCAACCAGAAATGGTACGGCGACTTCAAAGAGGTCAAGACCGCCGAGGGCCCGGTGTTTTTGGCCACGGTCCTGGACCTGTGCTCGCGGCGCATGGTCGGGTTCGCCACCTCCGATGGCTACCCGACAGCGGAGCTGGCCAAGGCCGCCGCCAACACCTCCACCATCAAGGCGTTGCGACGACCGATTGAAACCGGCCAATACACAGCCAGAGCCTTCGCCGCCGCCTGCCGGCGCCTCGGCATCCACCGATCCTCCGGGCGCACCGGCAACGCCCTGGACAACGCCCCGGCAGAGTCGTTCTTCTCCACCCTCACCCACGAGCTCATCGACCAGAGGGCCTGGGCCACCAAAGCCCAAGCCCGCCAAGAAATCACCCTGTGGGTACACGGCTGGTACAACCAGCACCGCCTCCACTCCGCCATCGGAATGATCCCACCGGTAGAATACGAACTCACCCTGACCCCTATAACCAACCTCTCCACGATTAGGGGGGGAAGCTCATGAATCAAAGCGGCTCGCTTGGGCCTCCGTGGCTAGTGGTAGTTGTTGAGTCTGTTGTCGTTATCGCGATTCTGCGGGTAGCGCTTTGGCTGGTTCCCTTGTCGGGCCAGTGGGATTTAGTCGTTTGGCTCGGCGTGGGAGTGCCTTTGGCTGCGGTGGCCCACCGCTTCAACAAAGCCCGTTACGGGGCTGCCACCCGACCGCCCCTGTGGTCGGGGAAGAAGCGATGAAGGCCCCCATACCCAAGCCCTATCAGAGCGTTCTGGGGATAACGGCAGTCTCGGCCGCGTCGGTGTGGCCGCCAACCCCCTTTGTCTGGGCTGCGATCGCCATGACGCTTGTGGTCGCCGCCTACCTGTACCGGCTGGAAAAGAAGCCGAGACGCAGCAAATCACGCTTGGAGCGCGAAAAGGCTCTATAGGCCGCTGCCAAATGTGGGCCTGGAGTCGATCCCGGTGGCCGCGGTGGGCCTGGAGTCGATCAGCCCGGCGTGTAGGGCATCCAGGCTCGATCCCGGTGGCCAAGCCCGATCCCGGTGGCGTGGCGGCGGTCTGCGTTCCGAGACATGACCCGGCGCGGTCTCCACGGCCTGGTGGTCTGGTCGGGGTGAAGGTGTATGGTGGGGGGAGGGCATGGCTTTAGACAACCCCCCACCACACCTCCCCGACGATACAGCTTCCGGCCCGGCGCGGGAGTGGCTGGAGCGGGAGCGGCAGCGCGCCGAGCCATCTACCTACGGCTTCGCACCTGCCCCAGCGTCGAAGGCAAAAGGGGCGAGTGAATCGAAGGCAAAAGGGGCGAGTTGGCAGGTTTGGGCTGCCATAATTTTGATTAACATCTTTGTCGTGAGGCCGTATGTCGGCTGGTGGGCAGCGGGGCCTTTCGGCGCTGCCGTTCTTATTTTCGTTCTTATTTTCTACCCGCACATGGCTCGGAGATTCAGGGCCTATCGCCATCGCCGACGTGCTAACCAGGGTGGCGCTTTGAGTGGCGGGGGATCGGATGGTTGAGAAATGGCGGACTATGACCGCTTTTGCCAGTGTGCGCCTATTGACCGTTATCGCTGTGGTGGCTCTGTTGGGGTCGGCCTGCGGAAACGACGACGACACCCCCGCTGAGGCTCTTAGTATCCATCGCCATGGATCAAGCCCTATTGGACGAAGCCGTCGGCGAACTGAGAGCCCTTGTAGCCCTTGACGGCGGCGATGTGGAACTGGTATCGGCCAACGAGGGCACTGTGGCCCTGCGGCTCATCCTTGAAGGCGCCGAATGCCGCGAGTGCGTCATGCCCAAAGAGTTCCTAGAACAAATCGCCTTAGACATGGTCACCACCCGCTTCCGCGAGGTCAGCGCCGTCACCATCGACGACCCTCGCGAATAGAGCCTCAACGCCTTTCCCGGTGGTGGATGCCCTAGATTGGGCACCCACCACTCTCACGAATTTCAGGGAAAAGCCTACGGATTAGTGATTGGGGTACCGACAGTAACCGTGTCGTCCGTTCGGTCTGGTGTGTCGTTGTTGTCAATGGTCACCAGGTATCGGTCTGACTCATCGAAGGCGCTATTGCCACCGCTGGAGCTGGCGCCATTTGCCCGTACACGGGCCTGGTAATATATGCCGTCACGCAGGCTTGTCGCTGGGTATAGCGACTCAAGCGTGTCGGTGGTAGCCACGGTCTGACTCGAGCCCCATCCACCGCAGCTGTAGCCGCTGGTGCCACAAGAACGCCACTGCACGTAGTAGCGGTTGACGGTCAAGGAGCTGCTGGGCACACTCCACGTCACTTGAACGGTTGGCCGGCTGCTGGCGTCGGTGCCAGAGGTGATGGCCCCAATTGACGGAATGAAGCTCGAACCCGGACTTTGTATGTTGTCCGCACTAGTTATCGGGTCGGCATCAGGCGTGACCGACCACGGGCCGTTGCCGTAGCTGTTTCGCGCCAATATCTGAACCTCGTAGTACACGCCAGTTGTCAGACCGGTGAGTTCGTAGCTGTACCCGCCGGAGCAGTAGGGATGACCGGTCGCGGTCGTCGGGCAACCGGCTTGAGCCAGCGAGATGTTCCGAGTGGAACTCCAACTCGTTGATCCGACTTGACGCCACCGAAGGGCGAAACCATTCAAGGTGGGCTTGCCAGCCTCTTCGGCGTATGTCCAACTCAAATCCAGATTCCTGATGTTGGTGGGATCATCTGCTGTGCCTTGGTTGTCTTCAGCGGCGGTAACGCTGGTCGGAGCCATTAGCGTGCCGGGCTCAGCAGAGACTATTTGCGACCACGGACCGGGACCGTTGCCGTTAATGGAGCGCATCCGGATGTAGTAGACGACGTTGGTGCTCAACCTTGGTGTTGTGAAAGTCGTTGCACTGGATGCCAGCGTGTCCTCGGCACAGGAGGCGTCGGCTCCGCAATTGGCGGCAAAGCTGCGACTGGTGTCCCACTGAATGATGATGTCATCCACCGCTGGCGAGCTAGGCGGATTGGCCCAGCTGACAGTGATGGTGTCGCCACTGGGCATGGCGGCAATGTTGAAGGGAGTTCCCGCGACTCCCAGGGTGATCCTGGCTGTGGAAGACCACGGTCCACCCACCCTGTCGTTGATGGCTAGGACCCGTACTTCGTACAAGTCCAAGCTTGATAGGCCGGTGATGGTGTGAGTCAGGGTACCGGCAGTGATAGCTGGCGACTGCCGTCTGGATGGGGACCAGTTCTCGTTATCGCTCACGTTGCGCCATTGGACCCGGTAACCGGTTGCCGCAGGGTCATTGTCATTGATCAGCGGCCCCTCCCAGTTCACCTGCAAGCTGGTGCCCGGTGCGACTGTGGTAAGTCTGACGTTTCTCGGCGCACCGGGGTCCTTCAGGTCACTGGTCAATGCGAGCCTTTGGGTGAGTGACCATGTGCCAGGCCCATTCGAGGTGGCCCCCTGGATTCTCACGTAGTAGGTACGCTTATTGGTTAGGCCAGTGATGGTGTATTCCGTGGTCGAGTTCGAAACTCTATGCTGCTCGCAGTTGCTACTGGTGCCGCAGTTGTTGGCGAAGCTGGTACTGGTGCCCCACTGAATGGTATAATTCAAAATTGCGCTATTGCCCTCGGCCGGGTGATCCCAGTATGCCGATATCTCGCCGTATTCCTGGCTAACCAGCGCTTGAACTCCGGCCTCATCGTTATCTTGGTCGACCCATCTCGGCGGGCCAGCGATCCCCGTCCTGATCGCCAGAGTGGGAGTCCAGTAGTCACGGGTGGCGTTGTTACCTGACCCTGTGGAGTTGGGATTACCCCGATTGGCCAAGACCCGCACGTAGTAGGTGGTGTCCGTGCGCAGCTGGGGAATCGGGCATTGGTACTCGGAATGACCGGCGCTCTCGGTACCGCAGTTGTCGGGTTGGGTGCCCGAAACTGAGCCATCAGTGTTGAGCTTGAGCACAAGCTCCTTGCTGCCCGACATGCTGCTGCTGGTGCTGTATTGCACCTTGTATTCGAAAACGTCGTTGGCGTCGTACGGATCATTGTTCGCGTCGGTGTCGTCATCATCGGCGGTAACCGGGTCCCAACTCGCCACAATTGAACGGTCACTCGGGGCGAGCAACAAATCCTGAGCGGCCCGCTTGCTATAGGTGCCGGGGTTTGTGGCCGTCGGAGAAGAGATACTCTGGGTAGGTCGAGTCGGCCCCTGGGAGCCGCCGGTGTCTTCTTCGTCGTCGGTGCCGGTGTCACCAGTGCCACCGGCACCACCAGTACCGGTGTCGTCTTCGTCCTCGTCACCGGGGAGCGGCCTTCCGGTGCCGGAGGGGTCGGCGCATTCGTCGGTGGCCTCTTGGGGCTCTCCGAATGTGGTGCTGAGCAGTCGGGCGCACTCGCTGGCGAACAACGAGTCAAACAGGTTGTCTCGCTCGCGGGAGAGCTGCTCTAGCGCGTTCTGGCGGGCGATGGTGGCCCGGCGGGTGGTGGGCAGCGAGCAGATGTCGGCCACGTTGTCGCCGTTGACGTCTAGCGGATAAGTCACCGGACCGCCCAGGCTCCGGTTCAGGCAGAAGTTGGGGCCGGTAACGACAGGCCCAGAGAAGAATCCACTGGGCCAAGTTGTGACAAGTACCGGCGAGACGCGAGACAGCGGAACCTGTGGAATGCGCTGTCCGGCAGCATCAGCTCGCCGGGGCTCGGCGCACTCATCTTGGGCTTCTTTCACCGGTTCGCCATAGGTGGCGGCCACATTGGCGCACTCGTAGGCGAACAGCTGGCCGAAGCGGGCCGGGAGGTCCAAAGCCAACAGCTCCATGGCGTTTTGTCGGGCCACAGTTTCTCGGCGGGTGGTGGGCAGCGAGCATACATCGGCAATTCCGTCGCGGTCCTGGTCGAACGGGTAGGTCCTGGGGCCACCCAGGCTGTTGTTGACGCAGTAGTCGGGGCCGGTGATATCCCCCGAGTAGTAGCGCGATTGCGCAGTCTGCGCAGACGCGATCGCGGTGATGCCAGCTACCAGTGCCACTATGGCAATGAGCGCACCGCCCAACTGCAATGCCCGCCTCGGTTTGCTGGTGCCGTTGGACATTTTGCCCTCCATCGTTGCAGTCCGCGCGACATTCCGTTCGCGGCCCCATAGCTTATCCCAGGCTGGGGTGCTTCTGGTGAATCCCTAGCCCTATACAGCGCATTCTCGCTACAGTCGGGCAAGCAGGTCGTCTTTGCTTTCGGCGGGGGCCTCGCAGGTGTAGTTGCGGCAGACATAGGCCAGCCCGTCGGTGCGGTTTTCCCACAGGGGGGAGTCGTAGGGCTCTCCCCAGGCCAACACGGTGTTGGGGCGGTAGCTCTCACGCACCGCGTCCACCAGGTCGGGGCGGTCGCCGCCAATCACAACTTCGGTGAGACCGGTGGCGTTCATGTCCACCGCTTCCAGCAAATGGCCGAAGCCGCTGGGGTGGTTGGCGGCCACTTCGCCTAGCAGGGCCAGGATGTCCTGGGCCCGATCGAGATAGTGGTCTTGCCCGGTGAGGGTGCCCAGGCGCAGCAAGGCCACAGCGGCAGCGCTGTTGGCCGAGGGCACCGCGTTGTCGGTTATCTCCTTGGGACGGCATATCAGCTCTTCGGCGTCCGATCCGGTGGTGAACACCCCACCCCGCTCGTGGTCCCAGAACAACTCCAGCAGTCCGTCGGCCGTCTGAGTGGCCTCGTCGATCCAGCGGGCCTGGCCGGAAGCCTCGCCCAGGCGGGTGAAGGCGTCGGCCACTGCGGCGTAGTCGGCGGCGTAGGCCAGGTGGCGGGCTTGGGCCGGGCGGTCGACGTCGCCCGCCTGCCAGGAGCGCAGCCACCGGCCGTCGGGTTGGCGCAACCGGTCGAGCAGGAACCCGCCGTTCTTGATGGCCGCCTCCATCCACTGCTGGTTGCCGGTGGCTGCGGCGGCCTCGGCCAAAGTGGCCAGCATGAGGCCGTTCCACTCCAGCAGCACTTTGTCGTCCAGGCCGGGGGGAATGCGCAGGTTGCGGGCCGACAGCAGCCGCTCCCGGCTCAATTCCACGCTGGCTGGGCGCAGCAGGTCGCCCCGCACCGGTCGCCACAAGATGTTGTGGCCTTCGAAGTTGCCGGCCTCGGTCACTCCGAACCAGGCCATGAACTCCGTGGCGTCGTCGCCCAGCACCGAGGTTATCTGATCGGGGGTCCACACGTAGAACCGGCCCTCCTCGCCCTCGGAATCGGCGTCGAGGGCCGAGTAGAAGCCGCCGCTGTCGTGGCGCAGATCTCTCAGCACGAATCCAATGGTCTCGTCCAGCACCTGGCGGAAACGGGGCCGGCGCGTCACCTGCCAGGCATGCAGGTACAGCCGGGCGAACAGGGCGTTGTCGTACAGCATCTTCTCAAAGTGGGGCACGATCCACTGGGCGTCCACCGAGTAGCGGCTGAAACCGCCGCCCAGGTGGTCGTAGATCCCCCCCGAGGCCATGGCGTCCAACGAGTTGATCACCATGTTGAGCACGTCCTGGTCGCCGCTGTGCAGGTAGGAGCGCAACAGCACCTCCTGGCTCATGGTCTGGGGAAACTTGGGGGCGCCGCCGAAGCCCCCCCAAGCGGCGTCGTACTGCTGGCGCAGCGCGGCGGTGGCCTGTCTCAGGGTCTCCGATCCGGTTCCGGCCGGGGCTCGCTGGGGGTCGGGCTGGATCAGCGCGGTGCGGTTCAGCGAATGGGTGAGATGGTCGGCCTGGTTGTTTACGTCTTCGCGGCGGTTAACCCACACGTCTTGGATCCGGTGCATGATCTGGGTGAACGACGGCATCTGTCCCCGGCTCTCCCGGGGGTAGTAGGTGCCGCCGTGGAACGGGCGGCCGTCGGGGGTCATGAACACGGTCATGGGCCAGCCGCCCCGGCCGGTGAGAGCTTGGACGGCCTCCATGTAGATGGTGTCCACGTCGGGGCGCTCCTCGCGGTCCACCTTGACGTTCACGAACAGCTCATTCATGACTTTGGCTGTCTCGGGGTCTTCGAACGACTCGTGGGCCATGACGTGGCACCAGTGGCAGGCCGAATAGCCCACCGACAACAAGATGGGCTTGTCATCGGCCCGGGCCGCGGCGAAGGCATCCTCGCCCCACGGGTACCAGTCCACCGGGTTGTCGGCGTGCTGGCGGAGGTAGGGGCTGGTCTCGGCCCCGAGTCGGTTCATGGCTCGGAATCCCTCACGTCTTCAAAACTCGTATGGCTCCGACACTAACGAACTCGGGCGATGGGCTAGACATGGCCCGATGATTCGGCTGTGGATCCAGGGGGCTCGGCCCCGAACCCTTCCTGCCGCACTGGTGCCGGTGGCGGTGGGCACCGCTGCGGCTGCCCCCGACGTGGTGTGGGGGCGGGCGGCGGCGGCGCTGGTGGTAGCGGTGGCCCTCCAGGTGGGGGTGAACTACGCCAACGACTACTCCGACGGGATTCGGGGCACCGATGCCAACCGGTTGGGCCCGGCCCGGCTGGTGGGCGGTGGTGCGGTGGCGCCTGATGTGGTGAAGCGGGCCGCGTTTGGAGCCTTTGGGGTAGCGGCGGTGGCTGGGCTGGTTCTGGCCATCGTGGCGGCACTGTGGCTTATTGCGGTGGGGCTGGCGTGCATTGTTGCTGGTTGGTACTACACCGGGGGAAAGCGGCCCTACGGCTATGCCGGTTTGGGAGAGGCGGCGGTGTTCGTGTTCTTCGGTATGGTGGCCACGGCCGGCACGGCTTTTGTGCAGGTCGAAGAGTTGACCGGGTTGACATCGGCCGCCTCTGTGCCGGTGGGGCTCTTGGCCTCGGCGCTGCTGGTAGCCAACAACCTGCGCGACATTCCCCAAGACCAGGCCGCGGGCAAACGGACTTTGGCGGTGCGCTTGGGCGACCGGGGCACCGCCTGGCTCTACGCCGCCTTGGTGGCGGCTGCTTTCGCGGTGGGCGGCGTGCTTGCCATTGCCCGCTCCTGGACACCGCTGACACTGGCCGCTCTCGGTTTGGCCATCCCCGCTGTGGTTTTGGCCTTTTCGTCAGCGCCCAAGGCCCCCCTGCTCAACCACACCGCCCGGTTGCATCTGGTGTTCGGAACTCTGTTGACGATTGGCCTGGCGGTATCGGCCTAGCCCTCCTTAGACAGCTATCCCTTCCAATACGGGGCCCGCAGGGCCTGTTTGTTGATCTTGCCCATTGCGGAGCGGCCCAAGCGCTCTTCGCTGATGAACTCAACCGATCGAGGGCACTTGTAGTGGGCGATCCGGTCGCGGCAGAAGGCAATGATCTCGGCTTCTGCGGGCGGGTGGTCCGGGTCGGCGGGCACTACCAGGGCCTTGAGCTGCTCGCCCATCTCCTCGTCGGGCACGCCGATGCAGGCCGAATCGGCCACACTGGGGTGTTCGGCCAGCACCTGCTCGGTCTCGGCGGGGTAGATGTTCACCCCGCCCGACACCACCATGTCGGAGAAGCGGTCGGTGAGGTACAAGAACCCGTCCTCGTCGGTGTAGCCGATCTCGCCCAGCGTGAACACCCCGGGTCGCAGGTGGGCAGCCGCCGTCTTTTCCGGGTCGTTGCGGTAGCTGATTCCCCGGCCGCTGGTGTCGGTGAAGTACACCCGTCCCTCTTGGCCTGGCGGCAGCTCGTTGCCGTCTTCGTCCACAATGAGCACCTCAAAGGGGGGAACCGGGCGCCCCACCGAGCCGGGATGGGCCAGCCAGTCTTCGGAGTTGATGTGGCACGATCCGCCCACCTCGGTGGAGCCGTATCCCTCAGAGACGATGGGCCCGAGCCAGTCGATGATGGCCCGCTTTACCGACACCGGGCAGGGCGCGCCGCTGTGGGTCACCGACACCAGGCTGTCAGTGCGGTAGTGCGCCCTCACCTCGGCGGGCAGGGCCAGCAACCGGGTGAAATGGGTGGGCACCATGAACATGGCGTTGACCTGGTAGCGGTCGATGGCCGCCAGAGTGGCCTCGGCATCAAACCGGCCCATCACCACCACTGGGGCGCCGCCCATGAGGTTTCTGGTGGCCGAGAACGGCCCGGCGTGGTACATAGGCCCCACCACCAAATGGGTGCCGATGGCCGCGTTGGGAGTGGCGCAGGTGGCGAAGTACTCCTCCACCGTTCGCCCGCCCCGGAACAGGGCCGGTGGCGCGTCCACGCCCTTGGGCCGCCCGGTGGTGCCTGAGGTGTAGAACAAGTGGGGGACCGGCGGGATGTCGGTGGGCGGGGGCTCGTGTAGGGCAGTGGCCAGGCCGTTTTCCCAGGAAGCCACCTCGGGGTGGTCGGCGCAGCGCCAGCCCATCACCGCGATGGGCGGTGCGCCGGGATTGTTCGACACCGATTGGGCGGCCTGTACGCCCCGCTCTGCCGTCTCGGGGCCTACCAGCAGCAAGGCCGAAGCCGAGTCATCCAGGATGTAGGCCAGTTCGTCGGGGGTGAGGTGGAAGTTCACCGGTACGGCGGAAACCCCCGCCAGCGCGGTGGCCACATAGGCCATCACCGTTTCGGCTGAGTTCTCGGCGAACACCGCCAGCCGCCGCTCCGGGCCCAGGTCGAGGGTGTGGAGCAGGTTGACCGCCCGGTTCATCATCTGGTCGAGCTCGGCCCAGCTCAGGGTGGTCTGCTGGTCGGTCAGCGCCATTTGGTCGGGGTCGTCGGCGGGGATGTGCTGGGCCAGCAGGGACATGGGAGGTTCTGGGCTAGTGCCTTCGGGTGGCGGTGACCAGCTGGGCTATGCCCCCGGAGAGCGGCGAATGCTGGACCGCGTCGAAACCGCGCCCGGCCAAGAGGTCGAGCATCTCCTCGGTGGGGGGCATGTAGGCCACCGACTTGGGGAGGTACTCATAGGCGGTCCGGTCCGACAGCAAACCGCCGATCAACGGGATCACCTTGCCGAAGTACACGCGGTGGCCCAGCCGCATGATCGGGTTCGACGGCTCGGCCACCTCTAGCAATGAGATTCGTCCTCCTGGGCGCACAACCCGGGCCAGCTCGGCGAACAGGGCGTCCAGATCCACCACGTTGCGCAGGGCGAACCCGCAGGTGATGCCGTCGGCGCTCTCCGGAGGGACCGGAAGGCACAGGGCGTCGCCCAGCACCATCGGGGCGCTCAGCTTGCCCGAGTCGCGGTACTTCTGGGCCGCCCGGAGCATGCCGGCCGACAGGTCGAATCCCACGGCCCGGTATCCGGCGGACTCCAGGTCGCGGCACAGATCACCGGTGCCGCAGGCCAGATCGAACACCAGGGACTCCGCGGGCAGCCCCAGCTCCCGCACCGACCGTCTCCGCCAGCGACAGTCCATGCTGAAAGTCAAAAGCCGGTTCAACATGTCATAGCGGGGCGCGATGGCATCGAACATCGACCGCACCGCCGCCACTTTGTCTTGGCCTTGAGGCAGCGAGGGGTCGGCACTCATTGGACAGCCACCTTGTCCTGACACTGGGGGAGTGAAGAGTCCGAGCTCATTCCACAATGCACCGGTAGGCCCGGTTGGTGGAACGGTGGTCGAAGCCCAGGCGGTGGTAGGTGGCCACCGCGGGATCGTTGTCCGACTCCACATAAAGAAAGCCCACGGTGAGCCCCTGGTCGGCCAGGTGGTCGAGGCCGGCCAGGGTCATGGGCTTGCCCAGTCCTTGGCCGTGGAAGTCGGGATCCACCGCGATGGCGTAGATCTCGCCGGCTGGCGGCGTCTCATCGGGGTGGACCTTGGTCCAGCAGAATCCGGCCAGGCGGCCATCTCGCTCGTGGAGCCGAAAGCCCTCGGCGTCGAACCAGGCTTCGGCTATGCGCTCGGCCAAATCGGCGGCAGTCAAGCCCCCTTGTTCGGGGTGCCAGTGGAATGCCCGGTTGTTCACCGCGAGGAATTCCTCGTCGTCGGCGCCGGGCACGAAGGCCCGGGTGGCGATGGTGGCGCGCGGCGCGGGCAGCGGCCGCTGCATCCGCCACAGGTCCCGGTACGGATCAAAGCCGAGGTCGGCGGCGAAAGCGTCGTCGGGGTCGGCGGCTTGCTCGATCCAGAGCTGCACCGCTTCGCCGGACTCGGCGCCGGCGATCACCTCCTGGATCTGGCCTGCGGTGGCTTCGTCCCGGGCCACGTCGGGGGCGATGGTGACGGACCAGGCGAACTCTCCCTGGTGGGGTCGGGAAACCGTCAGCGTCACAATCCTCACGGTAGCGCTGCAATCACCGACTCCGAGCAATTCCCACGGTAGCGGCCCCGATCGCCGACTCCGGGCAAATCCCACGGTTGCGACTCCCATTGCCGAATTAAGAGTCAGGGTCGTTACCATGCGGTCGATGGCGAGGCCACGCACCCCCAAAGGCAGAGCCAGGCGGACGCACGAGCTTCTGGCCGAGGAGTATCCCGAGGCAGTGTGCGAGCTGGACCATGAGAACCCGTTCCAACTGCTGGTGGCCACCATCTTGTCGGCCCAGTGCACCGACAAGCGGGTGAACATGGTCACACCTGACTTGTTCGCTGCCTATCCCACACCAGAGACCCTGGCTGAAGCGCCGTTGGCCCACGTGGAGGAGTTGATCCGCTCTACGGGTTTCTTTGCCACCAAGGCTCGCAACATCGTGGGCATGGCCCAGGATCTGGTCAACCACTTCGACGGCCAAGTTCCGGGGAAGATGTCCGATTTGGTCAGCCTGCCGGGGGTGGGCCGCAAGACTGCCAACGTGGTGCGCAGCGTGGCCCTGGGACTGCCCGGCCTGCCGGTGGACACCCATGTGGCCCGCATCACCGGGCTGCTGGGGATTACCGAGCACAAAGATCCGGTGAAGATCGAATTGGAGCTGAACCCCATGGTGCCGGCCGCCGAGCGGGGCGAGTTCTCCTTGCGGCTCATCCTCCACGGCCGCCGGGTGTGCATCGCCCGACGCCCCCGATGCCACGAGTGCGTGCTGGCGTCGTTCTGCCCCTCAGCCGGGAGATGATCGGGCACAGCCTTATACTGCAAGCTTGGAGTCTGCTGGCCTAGGGCCTGAAGAACCCGGCCAGGCTGCCCCAACAGATGAGGGCTCGGTCGACGCGCACGCCGCAGGAGTGCCACATGCCTGCACTTATAGCTGTGAAGCGGCCATCGGGGGGAGCAGCTTGACCGTTGCTGTTGTCTCCCCAACATTGGATGGTTTGGTCGGTGCGCAACCCGCAGGTGTGGGATATTCCCGCCGACACGGAGGAGAATCGTGCTACCGGGGCGTCGGTCTGGCCGCGATCGTTGTTTCCCCAGCACACGACGAAGCTGTCAACCTGAAGTCCACAGGTATGGGCGTCACCCCCAGTTACTGCGGAGAACTCGCCGTCGGGGGCGTCGGTTTGGCCGTGGTCGTTGTTCCCCCAGCAGACGATGGAGTCGTTCTCCCGCACTCCGCACGCATGGAAGCTGCCGGCCGCGATGGATTCGAAGCGGCTCGCCCTCGCGTCGGTTTGGCCCTGGTCGTTGTTGCCCCAGCACTCCACGGTTCCCTTGGTGTTCAGCCCACAGCTAAACAGGTAGCCCGCCACAACCTGGGCGAATCGCGCCGCAGGGGCATCGGTCGCCCCGCTGATGCTGTGTCCCCAGCATTCGATGAGCTGGTTGGGCGTCAGTCCGCACGAGTGCCCACCCCCGTTGGAGACCGTGTTGAAGTACCAAGTGGGCGAGCTGGCCACCTCGCTGGCGTTCAAGCCCCAGCACTTGATGCGGTGGTTGTTTCTCAAACCACAGGTATGCCAGTGCCCGGCATCGACGGAAAGGAACCTGTCATCCGACACCTTGATCTGCTCCGAGCTGCTCTTGCCCCAGCACTGAAGGGTCTTGTCGGTGCGGATGGCGCAAGAATTGAGCCTTCCCGCGGCAACTGCCGTGAACTGCCCAGGGGGGGCTTCTGCTTGGCCGTCGCTGTTGGACCCCCAGCAGTCGATGGTCTGATCGGAGCGTAAGCCACACGAATGCTCGCCGCCAGCGGCCACGACAGCGAACGGGCCCGGCGGTGCATCGAGTCGCCCGAATGTGTTCCAGCCCCAGCAGTCGATGGTCTGGTCGCTGCGGAGCGCGCAGGTGTGTGATCCACCGGCATCGATTTGGGTATAGCGTCCGATAGGCGGATTTGCTTCGCCGTTGCCGTTCCAGCCCCAGCAGTCGATGGTCTGGTCGCTGCGGAGCGCGCAGGTGTGAAAGTTGCCGGTGGTGATCGCGGTGTGTTGGCCAATGGGGGCGTTGGCTTGTCCGTTGCTGTTGTCGCCCCAGCAGTCGATGGCTTGGTCGGTGTCGAGCGCGCAGGTGTGTGATCCTCCGGCGGCTATTGCGGTGTGTTGGCCAATGGGGGCGTTGGCTTGTCCGTTGCTGTTGTCGCCCCAGCAGTCGATGGCTTGGTCGGTGTCGAGCGCGCAGGTGTGTGATCCTCCGGCGGCTATTGCGGTGTGTAGGCCCTCGGGGGCGTTGGCTTGTCCGTTGCTGTTGTCGCCCCAGCAGTCGATGGCTTGGTTGATGCGGACTGCGCAGGTGTGGGCTCGACCTGCCGAGATGGCAGTGAAGGTGGGTATCGGGATGGCCGCGGCGGCACGGATTGTCTCGAGGGCCTGGTTGTCGAGGCTGAGGTAGCAGCCGATGGAGTCGTCCCATCTCCATTGCACTTGAGCCAGCACAGTGGTTCCTTCGACGGTTTTCGCTACAGGCACGGATTGCTGGCCGAAGTGGTGGTGTTCGAAGCACCGGGCCGCAGTCTCGTGGCTGGTGGCGGCAGGCGAGGTGAGTTCGGCCGCGTGGGCTCGCAGGATGCTGATGGCCTGGTTGTCGAGGCTGAGGTAGCAGCCGATGGATTCGTTCCACCGCCAGTGCACTTGGGCGAGTTCGGTCGATCCGTCGGCAGTTTTGGCGACCGGAATGGGTTCTAGGCCGAAATCGTGGTGGTCAGAGCACACTTCGGCCGCCGACACGGCCACTGCTGGACCGGTGGAGGCAAGCCCCAGCCCCGCAGTAGCGATCAAGATCGCCGCAACTGCCGTCAATGTCCTTGTTGCGGCCATCACTGATGATCAACCCCCGAGTTGGCGAGCCATGCTAGTGGTCCGTCTGGGAACAGGCTGGCCGAAGATGAAAGACCTGCGGGCCACTAGGGTGTCATCTGGCATTCGCATCTGGACAAGACGGGAGAAAACCGGCATGCAAGCAGCACGATTGGTGGACGGCAACCTGAGTATTCTGGACGTTACAGCGCCGGAGCCGGGCTTTGAGGAGGCGCTGATTCGCATCACCTCCTCGGGGGTATGCCACTCCGACCTCCACCTGGCCCGGGGTGATTGGGTCGGTGTCTCGGGCATCGAGGTGTTGGGCCACGAGGCCATCGGCGTGGTGGAGGCGCTGGGGCCGGGGGCGGAGCGCTACAGCCAGGTGGGCGACCGGGTGATCCTCGGGCTCGGGGGCACCGGCGGCGGATTCTGGTGCGGCGCCTGCGAGTTCTGCCTGCGGGGCGAGCCCCGGCACTGCCCGCAGACCCAGGGGATCATGGGCACCTTCGCCGAGCAGTTCTGCGTGTGGGCCAAGTCGCTGGTGGTGCTGCCCGAGTCGGTGGGCGACGACCAGGCCGCCCTGGCCTGCGGCGGGCTCACCGCCTACGGGGCGGTGAAGAAGCTGTTCCGCAACCAGGTGCCCCCGGGCCGCTGGGTGGCCATCATCGGTGCCGCTGGCGGGCTGGGCCACTATGCAGTGCAAATCGCCAAGGCGCTGGGCTACAAGGTGATCGGCGTCGACATCGGCGCGGCCAGGCTGGAGTTTGTCGAGTCGCTGGGCGCCGACATGGCGGTCAGCGCCGACGACGCCCTTGAACAGGTGACGAGTGAGATCGGCGGGGTGGACGCCAGCATCGTGTTCTCCGCGGCGATGGCCGGCTTCACCCTCGGGTTCCGGCTGCTGCGGCCAAAAGGGCTGTTTGTGGCCGTGGGGCTGCCCCCCACCAGCGAGGGCAATATCGAGTTGAACCCGTTCGAGTTCTTCATGAGGGACGCAACCCTCATCTACTCCGCAGTGGGCACGGTGCAGGACATGCGGGAGCTAGTGGACATGGCCGCCGCCGGACAGGTGACCACCCACGTCGGGCGCACCGGCCCCCTGTCGGAGCTGGACGCCATCTTCGACGAGCTCCAGTCCGGCAAGTACGTCGGCCGGGCCATCATCGACGACCTGGCAGGCTAGCGGGTTCCGGCCCGCGCCGGGGTTATGCGCCCTCGGCGAAGGCGGGCATGACCTTGTCGACCACCAATTCCAGCGTCTCCCAGCCGATGGCGGGGTCGATGCCGCCGCACAGCGGGTGGAGGGTGGCGGCGCCCTTGGTGCGGACCAGCTCGACGCACTCGTCGGGGGTGAGCACCTCGAATTGGCCGGAGGCCTTGAGGCCGGCGATGTCCTCGGCCTCCACGTGCCAGCCCGAGCGCTGGTCGGGGTACTGCCAGCTGGCGTAGGCCGCCGCGTCGTACAGCATGTTGGGGCCGATCTTGGCCCACAGTGCGTCGGGGTCCTCGGTAACCAGCACCAGTCCCGGACCGTCGGGGGCCATGGCGAATGCCCCTTCGAATCCGATCTCGGCGGCCTCGGCGTAGTAGAGGTCTACCAGTTCTTGGTCGCCGATGGGGGGCATGTAGGGCAGCCGCAGCCGGGCGGCCCGCTTGGCCGATGCCGGTACCGATCCGCCCACCATGACGATGGGGTGGGGCTGGGTCACCGGCTTGGGGGTTACCCACACGGTGCGGCCCTCGTACTCGAACGGCTCCCCGGTCCAGGCCTGCTGCATGACTTTGATGGCCTCTTCAGTGTCGCGGCCCCGACGAGTGCGGTCTTTGCCGAACATCTCGAATTCGAATTCCCGGTAGCCCAAACCGGCGATGGTTATGAACCGGCCCGGGGCTATCAAGTCGATGGTGGCGATGTCCTCGGCCAGCCGCAGGGGATCGTGATAGGGCACCAGGAGGGCCGACAGCGTACACATCAGGTTGTCGGTGGCCCCCAGGATGGCTGCCGAAATAGCCAGCGGTGCCGACATGAAGCCGTCCTCGGTGCCGTGGTGTTCGCTGGTGATGGCCCCGGCGAAGCCCCGGGTGTCGGCCCACTTCACCATCTCCAACATCGCCCGGTACTGATCCCCGTGGGTTGCATCGGTGAACGGAGGGGTCCGCAGATCAAAGCGCAGATTGAACATTTCTTCTCCCGGTCAGCTCGATGGGCCTTTGTAGGATTGCAGATTTACAGACTCCGGGTGAGCCGGTCGAGCCGGCGGGTGGCCCCCCGGAGGCTCCGTTCCACCTCGTAGAGCTCAAAGGCCACGTCCTCTCGGTCGGTGTCCTCGTAGCGCCGGGCCACCTCAGCCACTCGCACGGCGAGATCACCCATCACACTGCTCATCGAGCCGAGTTCCGCCCCGTCCGCCGCCGTTGTCCTGTCGTCCACGGCAAGGTTCTATCGCAGACGGGCCACTAGGAGGCCCGTTTCTCTGGACAATCCCTTCGTTGGCGGGTTGCTTGGGCCTGTAGTTTTGAGGGTCGTGCTAGACCGAGTGGACCTGCGGGGCGAGGCCGACATCAGTGGCCGTTTGCCTCGGCCTGAGCCCGTTTCTGAGGGGTCGGTGGCCGCGGTTCGCGAGATCATTGACGCGGTGCGCGCCGACGGGGATGCCGCCCTCGCCCGCTATTCCAAGCAGTTCGACGGTGTTGTCCCTTCAAGTTGGCGGGTTTCTCCAAGCGAGGTGGCCGCGACCAGAGATCGGGTCGCCCCCTCGCTGCGGGCCGGTCTGGAAGCAGCCGCCGATTCCATTGCCGAGTTTCACCGAAAGCAGGCTTCGAAAGAGCAGACCCACACCCGCCAGGGCATAACCATCCGCAGTTGGGACCAGCCAGTGGGCCGGTCCGGTTGTTATGTGCCGGGCGGCCGGGCCGCCTATCCCTCCACCGTGCTGATGACCGCGCTTCCCGCCCGGGCCGCCGGGGTGGACCAGGTAGTGCTGTGCGTTCCCCCCGGCTCCGATGGCCGAGTAGCCGACGTTACCTTGGCCGCGGCGGCCATCGCCGGGGTCGACGAGGTATATGCGGTGGGTGGTGCCCAGGCTGTTGCCGCCATGGCCTTTGGCACTGAGTCGGTTGGCGCAGTGGATGTGATCGTCGGGCCGGGCAATGTGTACGTGGCCATCGCCAAACAGCTGGTGGCCGGTTCTGTCGGCGTACCGGCGGCGTTCGCGGGACCTTCTGAGGTGGTAGTGGTGGCTGACGGCACTGTTCCGGCGGAATACGCCGCCATCGATCTCATTGTGCAGGCCGAGCACGGTCCTGATGGCCTTGCCTGGCTCATCACCTGGGATTCTGACGCTGCCGACGGAGTGGAGCAGGCGGTGGCCGGATTGCTGTCGGATGCCGTTCGCCGGGACGATATTGCGGCCACCTTCAGCCGCAGTGGCCACATTGTTTTGGTCGACGGTCCGCAGGTCGCTGCCGAAGTGGTCAACTTCATCGCCCCCGAGCACTTGCAGGTGATGACCGAGGCACCGGAGGCGGTCATCGACGGAATTCAGAACGCTGGGGCCATCTTTCGGGGTCCGCTGGCACCGGCGTCCATCGGCGACTACGTGGCCGGTCCCTCTCACGTGCTGCCCACCAACGGCACCGCTCGCTTTGCCGGTGCCTTGAGCGTGAGGGACTTCACCAAGCCCATGCACGAGATTTCTGTGGACGCTGAGGGTCTGGCCGCGGTCGGACCCCATGTGGCCGCCATCGCCGATGCCGAGGGATTGGATGCCCACGCCCAATCCATTCGCTTGCGCGGCTTCGGCGACGGAGTTCAGAGAGGAACCAACGATGAGTAGCCCTGACCGCCTGCCAGTGAGAGAGAACCTGGCCCTCATGTCTGGCTACCACTCGCCGCAGCTCGATGTGGCTGTGAGGCTCAACACCAACGAGTCGCCGGTGCCCCCGCCCGAAGGATGGGCTGAGGCTCTGCGGGCGGCACAGGCCGATATCGACTGGCACCGCTATCCCGACCGTGGGGCTCACGAGCTGCGAGCCGCGTTGGCCAAGCACGAACAGGTCGCGCCCGAGCAGGTGTTCGCGGCCAACGGCTCCAATGAGGTTCTCCAGTGCCTGATGCTGACGTTCGGCGGACCGGGACGCGCCGCGCTGACCTTCGAGCCCACCTACGCCCTTCACTCCCACATCTCCCGGCTGGCCGCTACCGAGGTGGTCACCGGCGAACGCAGTGAGGACTTCTCGCTGGACGCCGACTATGCCGCGGCCATGGTGGCCGAGCACCGCCCGGCTGTCACCTTCCTGTGCTCGCCCAACAACCCCACCGGCATGGTGGAGCCGCCGCAGTTGGTCGAGAGGTTGCTGGCCGACGTCTCGGCGCTGCCCGGCTTGCTGCTGATGGATGAGGCCTACGGCCAGTTCGACCCCCACACCTCGGTTGACCTGGTGGATGAGGGCCGGCCGCTGGCGGTGACCCGCACCTATTCCAAAACCTGGTCGATGGCCGCCGCCCGGCTCGGCTACCTGGTCGGACCATCATGGTTGGTAGCCGAACTGGAGAAATCGGCGCTGCCCTACCACCTCGACACCATGAAGCAGATCGCCGGCCGTCTGGCATTGGACTACGAGGATGAGATGAACGAGCGGGTGAGCATGCTGGTGTCCGAGCGGGAGCGGATCGCCGCGGCCCTCGACCAGCTCCCGGTCCGCCATTGGCCCTCGGGAGCCAACTTCATGTTGCTGCGGCCGGACTCCGGCGACGGCGACGCAGTTTGGCAGGGTCTCGTGGATCGGTCGGTGCTCGTGCGAAACTGTTCTTCTTGGCCCCGGCTCGCCGGTTGCCTTCGGGTCACCGTGGGATCGCCGGCCGAGAACGACGCGTTCTTGTCCGCATTGAGTGAGGTGCTGACATGACAGACACATCCCGAACCGCCACCGCATCTCGGAGTACGGCCGAGACCAGCATCGACATCGCCATCGACATCGACGGCAACGGCCAGGGCGCGGCTACTACCGGTTTGCCGTTCTTCGACCACATGTTGAGCCAGCTGGGCCGCCACGGCGGATTCGAGTTGAAGGTGGAAGCCTCCGGTGATCTGGAGATCGACGCCCACCACACCGTGGAAGACGTCGGCATCCTGCTGGGGACGTGCTTCGCTGAGGCCCTGGGCGACAAGGCCGGGGTGCGCCGGTTCGCGTCCATAGCGGTACCGCTGGACGAGGCCGTGGTGGAAGCGGTGGTCGACCTGTCGGGCCGCCCGTTCCTGCACTATGACGTGAGCCCTCCGGGCCAGAAGATCTTGGGCGACCCGCCGTTCGACCCCCAGCTTTGCGAGGAGTTCTGGCGGGCCTTCGCCACTTCAGCGGCGCTGACCCTGCACATCACCATGATTCGGGGCCGCAACACCCACCACATCATCGAGGCCAGCTTCAAGGCGGTGGCCCGGGCACTGCGCGACGCCGTGCGGGTGGAGGGCACCGACATCCCCTCCACTAAAGGGGTTTTGTGACCCGACCGCTGATAGCGGTGTTGGACTACGGCATCGGCAACCTCCGCTCGGCCCAGAAGAGCCTGGAGCGCATGGGGGCCGACGCCCGGCTGACCGCCGATGCCGGGCTGATTGCCGACGCCGCTGGGGTGGTTCTGCCCGGGGTGGGAGCGTTCGGGCCTTGCATGGCCGCGCTCTGCGACACCGGGCTAGACGAGCAGGCCCGGGCCGCGGCAGCCGACGGACGGCCGTTTCTGGGCATCTGCATCGGCTTGCAGCTTCTCTACGAAGGCTCCGAAGAAGCGCCGGGGGTAGCTGGCCTGGGCATATTGCCCGGCACGGTGCACTTGTTGCCCGGCAACGTGAAGCGGCCCCAGATGCAGTGGAACCGCCTGGAGGTGCGCAGTCCCAGCCCGCTGCTCGAAAGCCTCGACGGTGCTTGGGTGTATTTCGTCCACTCCTTCGCCGCGCCGATGGCCGACAACGTGGCCGCCACCTGCGACTACGGCGGCCCGGTGGCTGCGGCAATAGCCGACAAAAACGTGTGGGCCACGCAGTTCCACCCCGAGAAGTCGGCCCGCCCCGGCCTGCGGCTGCTGGAGAATTTCGTGAATCAGGCCCGAACCGCCGCAGTGGGGGCCTGACATGCAGATCTACCCGGCAATCGATCTCCGGGCCGGACGCTGCGTGCGGCTCTACCAGGGATCGTATGACGCCGAAACCGCTTACTCCGACGATCCGGTGGGCCAGGCCCGGCAGTTCGCCGACGCGGGGGCCTCATGGCTGCACGTTGTGGACCTGGATGCGGCCCGCACCGGCGACCCGGTCAACCTGGCGGTGATTGCCGCCATTGCCGATGCGGTGGATGTGCCGGTGCAGACCGGCGGTGGAGTCCGCAGCCTTGATGCGGCCGCCGCGCTGGCCGACGCCGGGGTGGCCCGGGTGGTGATCGGCACTGCCGCGGTGGAGACGCCGGAGTTGGTGGAGCAGGTGGCTGCTCGCCAACCGGTGGCAGTGGGGTTGGACGCCCGGGGCCGCGACGTGGCCACCCACGGATGGGAGCAGGGCGGCGGCGGAGACCTGCTAGAGCTGGCCGCCCGCTTCGAGTCTTCGGGGGCCGAGGCGGTGGTGGTCACCGAGATCAGCCGCGACGGCACCATGAGCGGGCCCGACACCGACGGCCTGAGCGCAGTGCTGGCTGCCACTGGCCTGGCGGTGATCGCCTCCGGCGGGGTGGCAAGGATTGAAGACCTCAGCGAGTTGGCGACCATCGGCGACCACAGCCGACGGCTGGCCGGGGTGATTGTGGGAAGGGCGCTCTACGAGGGGCGCTTCACCGTGGAGCAGGCTTTGGAGACACTGGCCTCATGAGCACACCGGCCGCCGTCCCCAGCAACGCCCGGATCATCCCGTGTTTGGACGTGGACGCTGGCCGGGTGGTCAAGGGAGTCAACTTCGTAGACCTCACCGATGCCGGCGACCCAGTGGAGTTGGCCGCCCTCTACGACCAGCAGGGCGCCGACGAAGTGGTGTTTCTGGACATCACCGCGTCGTCCGACCAGCGGGAGACCACCTTGGAATTGGTACATCGCACCGCGGAGGAGGTGTTCATCCCCTTCACCATCGGCGGGGGCATCCGCACGGTGGACGACGCCCGCCGCCTGCTGCGGGCCGGGGCCGACAAAGTGTCGGTGAACACCGCAGCGGTCAATCGCCCCGAGCTGGTGGCCGAGATCGCCGACGAGTTCGGCAGCCAGTGCGCGGTGGCCTCCATTGACGCCCGTCGCGCCAACGGAGGCGCATTCCCCTTCGAGGTGTTCACCCACGGGGGCCGCACCCCCACCGGAGTAGATGCCATCGAGTACGCCATCAAGGTGACTGAGCTCGGCGCGGGGGAAATCCTGCTCACCTCCATGGACCGCGATGGCACCCGCGATGGCTTCGACATAGAGCTGACCCGGGCAGTGGTGGAGGTGACCAACGTGCCAGTGATCGCCAGCGGGGGAGTGGGCACCCTCGACCACCTGGTAGAGGGAGTGCTAGAGGGCAAAGCCGATGCCGTGCTGGCCGCCTCCATCTTCCACTTCAGATTGCACACCGTGGCCGAGGCCAAGTCCCACATGGTTGCCGCCGGAATCCCCATCCGCCCCGCCGACGCCTGATTCGCTTCCCTTCAGGAAGCGAGCACGGCCAGATAGTCGTCGATCAGCTCGTTGAGCTTGTCGGTACGGCCGATAAGGAAGTGGTCGGCGCCGCCAACGGGGTGGATCTCGGTGTTGGTCCAGTCGACTGTGGCGGCTTGGGCCTGATCGGGAGGATTGAACTGGTCTCGCTCGGGCACGGCCAGCCACTTGGGCCGGGGATCGGCTGCGGCCCTGAAGCGGTCGGCGTTGACCACCCGCAGCGGCGGGGCTACCAGGAACCACCCGGCCAGCTCCGGGGCATCGCAGGTCAAGGCCAAGTCGGCCCCGAACGACCATCCGGCCAGCACCAGCGGGCACCCCTCATTGCCGACCGCGGCCATGGCCTCCACCGCGGCCCGCACATCGAGCTGCTCGCCCTCGCCGAAGTCGTGCTCGCCCTCCGAGCCCCCGACCCCTCGGAAGTTGAACCGCAGCACCGCGCAGCTCGAGCCCACCAGGTGGTTGAACAGGGTGGAAACCACCAGGGAGTGCATGTTTCCTCCGTGCTGGGGATGGGGGTGGGCGATCACCACCCGATTCCGAGGACCGGCCGGCACCGCCCACTGGGCTTCGAGGCTGAGGCCGTCGGCAGTAGCCAGGGTTGTGGGGGTTGGCCCGAAGTCGTCTGTCATATGCCGGTCACGGTAGCGTTGTCACCCCATGGCCAAGGCAACAAAGAGCGTGAGTCAGGTCGCGCCCGAGGACAAGCTTCCCATCAAGATGCTCAACGACCGCATCTTGGTGCAGCTGGATATCCCCGAGGGAGAGCGGCGGTCCACCGGTGGCATCCTCATCCCGGCTACTGCCCAGGTGGGCAAGCGCCTGGCCTGGGCGGAGGCCATTGCGGTGGGCCCCAATGTCCGCACCGTGGAGTCGGGCGACCAGGTGCTGTTCAACCCCGAAGACCGCTATGAGGTGGAAGTTCGGGGCGCCGACTACCTCATCCTGCGGGAACGGGACATCCACGCGGTGGCCGCCCCCCGGCTCGACGAGGGAAGCACCGGCCTCTACCTCTGACCCGGCCGCATCTCTCGTCTGGCTCAGAATTGGCTCTATTGGAGGCGGGGTCTGCTCCTACGATGGGGCGATGCCGGCAATTACGCCAATAGAAGCTGCCCCCGGAGCGCTGGACGAGGTGGCGTTCAACGACGACGGGCTGGTTCCCGCCATTGTCCAGGAGCACGAAGGGGGCCGGGTGCTGATGATGGCGTGGATGAACCGGGAGTCGCTGGAGCGCACCCTGGAAACCGGGCGCACGTGGTTCTGGAGCCGGTCCCGCCAGGAGTACTGGTGCAAGGGGGAGACCTCTGGCGACCGCCAGTACGTCCGGGAGGCGTATTACGACTGCGATGGCGACACGTTGCTGTTCATGGTGGAGCAAGAGGGCCGAGGGGCGTGCCACACCGGAGAGTATTCGTGCTTCTTCACGTCGTTCGACGAGCCGGTACTGCCGTCGGAGTGATCAGTTCGACATGTCCGTGATCAGCCCTGAGCGCCGAGAATTCCATCGGCTGGCCGCCGAATGGACGGTGGTTCCGGTGTGGCGGGAGCTGGTGGCCGACCTCACCACCCCGGTGGCGGCTTTCGTCCGCACTGTTGGTGACGAACCCGGCTTTCTGCTGGAGTCGGTGGAGCACGGGGAGCGGTGGAGCCGCTTCTCCTTCATCGGCCGTCGTCCGCTGGGCACCCTGGTGGCCCGGGGGAACGAGGTCTCCGCCACCGGGGAGTTTCCCGAGGGAACCCCGCTCGACCAGGGGATTCTGGCGGCAATCGAACACATCTTGTCGCAATGGCGGTCCCCGATCATGGATGAGCTGCCTCCGCTGCACGGCGGGATGGTGGGCTATCTGGGCTACGACGTAGTGCGGGAGGTGGAGCATCTCCCCGATGTCCCGGACGATGACCAGGGCTTGCCCGACGCGGTGATGTCGGTGATCGGAGAGCTGGCTGTTTTCGACCATTGGCGCCAGCGGGTCACGCTGATCGAGAACGTGATCATCCCTCCGGGCGCGTCATCGGCTGAGATCGATGCCGCCTACGACGGTGCGATTGCCGCCCTGGAGCAGTTAGCGGCCGACGGGGCCCGGCCGGTGGCCGAGCCGCTGCTGGAACCTCCCTCAGAAGACGAGGAGTTGCCCGAAGTGGTGTCCAGCATGGGCTCGAAGAGCTTTTGCGACGCGGTGGAGGCGGCCAAAGAGCACATCTTGGCCGGGGACATCTTCCAAGTGGTGCTGGCCCAACGATACGACTTCGACCTGGGGGCCCAGCCCTTCGACGTGTACCGCTCGCTGCGCCAGGTTAACCCCAGTCCATATATGTACTTCGTGCGCCTGCCCGAAGTGTCGCTGGTGGGTTGCTCGCCGGAGCCGATGGTGCAGTTGCTCAACGGAAGGGTCATATCCCGGCCCATCGCCGGTACCCGCCGCCGGGGGCGCACCGAGGCCGAGGAGCGCCGCATGGCCGCCGAGCTGTCCGAGCACCCCAAGGAGATCGCCGAGCACATCATGCTGCTCGACTTGGCCCGCAACGACGTGGGCCGGGTGGTGTCATTCGGGACCGAGACGGTGGATGAGATGATGACCCTGGAGCGATACAGCCACGTCATGCACCTGACCTCGCAGGTATCGGGCGAGTTGGCGCCGGGGCGGTCCCCGGTGGACGTGCTGAGGGCCACCCTGCCGGCGGGCACCGTGTCGGGCGCGCCCAAGGTGCGGGCCATGGAGATCATCGACGATCTGGAGCCGGTGAAGCGCGGCCCCTACGCCGGCGTGGTCGGCTATCTGGACTTCTCAGGCAACATCGACACCGCCATTGCCATTCGCACCATGGTCATCCAGGGGGGGCGGGCGTCGGTGCAGGCCGGGGCTGGCATCGTGGCCGACAGCATCCCCGAACAAGAGGATCTGGAGTGCCGCAACAAGGCCCGGGCTCTGTTGTTGGCTGTGCCTGCCGCCCGGCGGATGAACCGGGGGCGGCTGTCATGATTGGTCCCTCATGATCGGAATTGCATGAGCGGCCCAGTAGACCTGTCGACTTCGGTTGGGGCCTGCCCCCTCGAGCGGAGCGTGCTGGCGGTGTCCGGTCCCGACGCCGAGGACTTCTTGCAAGGCCAGCTCAGCCAGGACATTGCCGCGCTGGGCCCCGGCCAGTCAGCCTGGTCGCTCATCTTGCAACCCCAGGGGCGCATAGACGCCTTCGTGCGGGTCACCCGGCAGGCCGCCGACCGCTTCGTCCTCGACACCGACGGCCCGTTGGAGCAGGTCGACGCCCGGCTCCGGCGGTTCATGCTGCGCACCGATGTGACCCTGGAGCCACTCGACTGGCAGTGCGTTGCGGTGCGCGGACCGGGGGCAGAAAATACAGCCGTTTCCGGCGAGATCGTCGCGGCGGTGCCCACCGGCGGCGTCGATCTGCTCGGCCCCCAGCCCTCAATTCCAGAAGATGTGCCCGTCATCGATCCCGAAGCGCTGGAAGCCCATCGGATCAGATGCGGTTTCCCTCGGATGGGGGTCGACATCGATGACCGCACCATTCCCGCTGAAGCCGAGATCGTTGATTTCACGGTGAGCTTCACCAAGGGGTGCTTCACCGGCCAGGAGCTGGTCGCCCGCATGGACTCCCGGGGCAGCAGCGCCCCCCGCTATCTGCGGCTGCTGACCCTGCAAGAGCGGGTCGAGCTGGACGGCGGCGAGCCCATCATCGACGCAGGAGGGGCCGTGGTCGGAACCGTCACCAGCACAGCCAGGGATGCCATTGCCGGTGCCACGGTGGCGTTGGGCTACATCAAGCGATCCGTGGACATGCCTGCCGAGGTGGTGGTGGCCGGCTGCCCGGCTCAGGCGTCGGCCGTTCCCCGATAACGATCACAATAGGCAGGCTTCCAGCCGGTAGTTTTGGAAGCAGTGTTCATCAAGATCTGCGGCATAACCAACGCCGATGACGCTTTGCTGGCCACCGCGCTGGGTGCCGACGGGTTGGGGTTCATCATGGCCCCGTCACCCCGCCAGGTTGCTCCGCCCCGAGTAGAAGAAATCGTCCGGCGGCTTCCTTCCGGCGTGCTCACCGTGGGCGTATTCAAAGACGAGGCCCCCAGCAGGGTGATCGAGATTGTCAATCGCTGCGGTCTCAAAGCCGCCCAGCTGTCCGGTCGAGAGAGCATGGAAGACACCCGTTTGATCCGAGAGAGCGTGCCGGCGGTGATCAAGGCCTTTCCCGGCGGCAGCCCCGCTTTGTCGGTGGCCGACCGGTACGGCGCCGACATAGTGATGGTGGACTCCGATACCCCCGGATCGGGCCGAGTGTTCGACTGGTCTCTGGCCGAGGGCGCTCCCGGTGGCATCCGACTGCTCATGGCCGGTGGTTTGACTCCCGAGAACGTGGCCACGGCTATCGCCAAGGTCCGCCCGTGGGGAGTGGATGTGGCCACCGGCGTGGAGATGTCACCGGGCCGCAAAGACCCGGCCCTACTGCGGGCCTTCATCAACGCCGCTCGGGAAGCAGATCCCGAACGCGGTGAAGCAACCGACAGTGAGTCGGCCGAGGACGCCCCCTACAACTGGCAAGAGGAGGGACTCCGGTGACCATGGCCGAGCTTTCTGTCCGAGGAGCGCCGCGGTGACCATGGCCGAGCTTTCTGTCCGAGGAGCGCCGCGGTGACCATGGCCGAGCTTTCTGTCCGAGGAGCGCCGCAGTGACCATGGCCGAGCCCGTCGGCGGGTTGTTCGGGGACTTCGGAGGGCGGTTCGTTCCCGAGCCCCTGGTGCCGGCCTGCGAGGAGCTGGAGGCCGCCTTCCGCTCCGCCTGGGACGACGAAGGCTTCCGCGGCGAGCTGAACCAACTGCTGGCCGACTATGCCGGGCGGCCGTCGCCGCTAACCGAGTGCCATCGCCTGTCAGAGGAGATGGGGCTTCGCCTGCTGCTCAAGCGCGAGGACCTCAACCACACCGGTTCCCACAAGATCAACAATGTGCTAGGCCAGGCTCTGTTGGCCGTGCGGATGGGCAAGAGCCGCCTGGTGGCCGAGACCGGTGCCGGTCAGCACGGCGTAGCCACCGCCACCGCGGCAGCGCTGCTGGGCCTGGAGTGCGTGGTGTACATGGGCGAAGTCGACATGGAGCGCCAAGCCCTCAACGTCTTTCGGATGCAGCTGCTGGGCGCTGAGGTCCGGTCGGCGGTGTCGGGCAGTCGCACCTTGAAGGACGCCATCAACGAGGCCATGCGCGACTGGGTGGCCACCGTGGAGAGCTCCCACTACTGCCTGGGCTCGGTGATGGGCCCCCACCCCTACCCGTGGATGGTGCGCGAGCTGCACCGGGTGATCGGCGATGAGGCCCGCGAGCAGTGCCACCATATCCTGGGGTCCGACCCCGATGTGGTTACCGCCTGTGTGGGTGGGGGCAGCAACGCCATCGGCATCTTCAGCGGCTTCGTCGACGGAGACGCGGCGCTGGTGGGCGTGGAACCGGCCGGAGGGGCGGCCATCGGCCGGGGCGTGCCCGGCGTGGTCCACGGATCCAAGTCGTTCCTGATGCAAGACGAGCACGGCCAGGTACTGGAGGCCGAGTCGATCTCCGCGGGGCTGGACTATCCCGGCATCGGTCCGGAGCACTCCCATCTGGCCGCCATCGGCCGGGCCCGCTACGAGTCGGTCACCGACGACGAGGTGGTGGCCGCCTTCGAGCTGCTGTCGCGCACCGAGGGGATCATCCCCGCGCTCGAGCCGGCCCATGCCCTGGCCTGGGTCTCGCGGGCCCGTCGGGAACTGGCCGGCCAATCGGTGCTGTTGAACCTGAGCGGGCGGGGCGACAAGGACGTCGACCAGATGATGGGCCGACTGGCGGTGGACACCAGCACCAACGGCGACGACGGGCGGGCTGAGTGAGCACTGAGCCCGGCGGTATGGAAGCCGTCTTGCGGGCCCGGCGCTCTCAAGGCGGCAAGGCATTGGTTCCCTATCTGACCGGGGGGCTGGGCGATTGGCAGACGGCGCTGGCCGCGGCCGCCGACGCCGGGGCCGATGCCATCGAAGTGGGCATCCCGTTTTCCGACCCGGTGATCGACGGACCGGTCATCCAGGAGGCCAACGACCGGGCGCTGGCCGACGGGGTCACGCCCTTGGCGGTGTTGGATGCCCTTGGACGCCTCGACATCGGCGTCCCGTTGGCGGTGATGACCTATTACAACATCGCCTTCCGGTTCGGCCTCGAGCGGTTCGCCTCCGTGCTGGCCGAGCGGGGAGTGGCTGCGGCCATCCTTCCCGATCTCCCCTTGGAGGAGGCGGGGCCCTGGGCCGAGGCCGCCGATGCCGCCGGGGTGGAGACCGTGCTGTTGGCCGCTCCCACCGCCTCCGACGAGCGGCTGGCCCGGATATGCGCCCGAACTCGGGGATTCGTCTACGGCGTGGGGCTCTTGGGGGTGACCGGGGTGCGCGACGAGTTGGCGTCGTCCGCGGTGGTCATGGCCGGAAGGCTCAAGCAGATGACCGATGTGCCCGTGCTGGTCGGGGTGGGAGTGGGCACCCCGGAGCAGGCCGAGGAGGTCTGCCGGGTGGCCGACGGCGCGGTGGTGGGCTCTGCGGTAGTGCGCCGAATGCTCGACGGGGGACCTGCCGCCGTGGGCGATCTGATCGGGCAGTTCCGCCGGGCTCTGGATTGAGGCACACCTTTCCCCAGTTGAACTTTGCATTTCTCGTGGAGGCTGCTTGACTCTTGGGACTTTGTGTAAGAAGCCGACTGAATTACAATCCCGTAATTCCAATTTCAGGAGGATTCCATGAACAAGTCAGAGTTGGTCAGCGCCATCAGCGAACGCACCGGCGAGAGCAAGAGTTCCGTGGAGGCGGTTCTCAATAGCCTCGAGAAGACGGTCACCGAACAGGTGATCCTGGGCAACAAGGTGTCGATCACCGGCTTCGTATCATTCGAGCAGACTTCGCGGGGCGCCCGCACGGGCCGCAACCCCCGCACTGGCGAGACCATCCAGATCGCCGCCACCAAGGGTTGCAAGGTGAGCGCTGGCGCCCGGCTGAAGGGGGCTGTCAAGGGCACCTGATCCACTAGGGTCAGATCCATGGCTGATTGGCTCTTATCTGCCGGCGATCCTGTGCCGGCATTCAACCTGTCAGATCAGAACGGCAACCAGGTCTCTCTGGGCGACTTTGCCGGAAGGAAGCTGGCGATCTTCTTCTTTCCCAAGGCGCTCACCCCTGGTTGAACGAATCAGGCAATCGGCGTGCGTGACATCGCCACAGAACGCGGAATCGCCGCAGTGGGCATCAGCGGGGACAAGCCCGATCGCCAGAAGCGCTTCGACGAGAAGTGCGATCTCGGGTACTCGCTGCTGTCTGATCCCGACCACGAAGTGGCCGAGGCCTTTGGGGTGTGGCGGGAGAAGAAAATGTATGGCAACACGTATTTGGGCATCGTCCGCTCGGCCTTCTTGGTGAATGAAGACGGGTTGATTGAGCACGCCTGGTACAAGATCAGCCCCAAGAACACCGCCACCAACCTGGCTGACGCCCTGCCCGAGGAATAGCGGGACAAGAGCGCTTCCCATGAGACCTCCCGACGAGGTTCTCCCGCACCGCCCGCCGTTCCTGTTCCTCGACGAGGTCACCTCCATGGTGGCTGGGGAGCGGGCCGAGGGCTATTGGCGGCTCACCGGTGACGAGCCGTTCTTCGCGGGCCACTTTCCCGGTCGCCCCACCCTGCCCGGGGTGCTGATGGCCGAGGCCATCGCGCAACTCGGTGCCTACATCGTGCTCCATGACGAGAGATTCACCGGCAAGCTGCCCTTGTTTGGCGGTCTCGACAGGGCTCGCTTCCGCCGCCAGGTTGTTCCTGGTGAGCGCCTGGACTTGGAAGTGGAGATGACCCGGTTGTCGGCTCGGGCCGGCCGGGGCGCAGGGCGGGCATCGGTGGACGGCGAGCTGGCCTGCTCGTGCGAGCTGCTGTTCGTGGTGGTCGACGCCGACTGATCGGCGCCCGCAGCCTGAAGTTCTCTGACCCTGGCTACTCAGCTGGCGGGGGGCCGATCACGATGGACCCGTTGTGGCCGCCGAATCCGAAGGAGTTGGACAGCGATGGCCCCGGGGTCCACGGGGCGGGATCGGGGGCCACGATGCGGATGGGGGCCATGTCGGGATCGGGGGTCACGTACCCGTAGGTGGGCGGGATCAACCTGTGTTCCATGGCCAACAGAACCGCTACCGCCTCGATGGCTCCAGCCGCGCCGAGAGCGTGTCCTGTCACCCCTTTGGTCGAGGTGACCAGCGGTCCCGGCGTGCTGAACACCTTCTGGATGGCCTCGGCTTCGGCGGCATCGTTCAGCGGTGTGGAAGTGCCGTGGGCGTTGATGTGGACGATGTCGGCGGGATCCAGTTCGGCGTCGGACAGGGCCAGCTCCATGCACCGAACCGCCCCCCCTCCTCCTGGCGCTGGTGCGGTAATGTGATAGGCGTCGGCGTTGCTGGCGCTGCCCAAGATCTCGCCGAGCACCGTCGCCCTCCGGTTCCGGGCTGAATCCAGATCTTCAAGCACCAACACGCCTGCGCCCTCGGCTTGGATGAACCCGTCCCGCTCCAAGTCGAACGGCCGGCTGATGTGGCAGCTGGAGACAGCGGTCATGTTTTTGAAGGTGGCTTCTCCGGTGATGGAGTTGGAAGCCTCGCTGCCGCCGGTAATGACCGCGTCGCAGCGGCCCGAGCGGATCAGCATGGCCGCATTGGCGATCGACTGGGTGCCCGCCGCGCAGGCGGTGACCGTGTTCTCACACGGCCCGGAGAAGCCGTAGCGCATGGAGATGGCCGCTGATGCCGCGTTGGCCATCAGCATGGGCACCAAGAAGGGCGACACCCGGCGCTCGCCGCGCTCGATGCGCACCTGGATCTGGTCCTCCAGGGTTCGCAGGCCGCCCACGCCGGTGCCCACCCACACGCCGATCCGGTCGGGGTCGGCGGTGAGCTCGCCCGCCTGCTCCAGCGCCTCAGCAGCGGCGGCCAGAGCCATCTGGGCGAAGCGGTCGGTGCGGCGGGCCTCCTTGGGGGACTCGAAGTGGGGGAGGGGGTCGAAGTGGTCCATCACCCGCCGTCCCTCGGCGGGGGGTTCCAGCAGCCCCTGCCAGAAGTCGTCGCGGCCCAGTCCGGGCCAGCCCAAGACCCCGATTCCGGTGACCGCCACGCGGCGCGCAGCGGTCATGGTCTAGCGCTCCGGGGGCAGACCTCGGTTTTCGTCTCGTCGGGCGGCTGCGAGGTCATCCCAGCTTGACGGTAACCAGGTCGAAGGCCTGGCCCACGGTCTCGATGTCCTCCAGTTCTTCCTCGTCGATGGTGATGTCGAACTCCTCTTCGAGCGCCATCACCAACTCGACCAAGTCGAGGCTGTCCGAGTCCAAGTCGTCGGCAAAGGTGGCCTCGGGTGTGACCTGACCGGCCTCCACCGACAGCACCTCCACAGTGCAGTTCTGGAAGCGAGTGAAGTTTTCGTCGCTCACGCTGGTTATCTCCTATTCGTGGACGGATTGTCCTTGGGTGGGTTTGCGAATGCGTTTACGGCCACTCATCCTCCCATGCCCAGACCCCCGTCTACCGGAATAACCGCTCCGGTGACGTAGCCGGCGGCGTCGGAGGCCAAGAATGAAATGGTTGCAGCAACTTCGGTGGGTTCGCCCAATCGTCCGAGGGGAACCATGTCGATGATGGCCGAGCGGCGGTCCTCGTCCAGCTCGTTCAGCATGTCGGTGCCCACCGGGCCGGGCGCCACCACATTGACGGTGATGTTGCGGCTGGCCAATTCCTTGGCCAAAGACCGGCCCAGACCGACCAGTCCGGCCTTGGAGGCGGCGTAGTTGGCCTGACCCGCCTGTCCCATGATCCCCACCACCGAGGACACGAACACGATGCGCCCCCAGCGGTTGCGCATCATCGACCGGGCCGCCCGTTTGGCCACCCGGTAGCCGGCGGTCAGGTTGGCGTCGATCACGTCGGTGAAATCGGCCTCGCTCATGCGCATCACCAGCTTGTCCCGAGTGATGCCCGCGTTCGACACCAGCACCTCGACGGGCCCCAGTTGCTCTTCGATCTCGGCGAATGCAGCGTCGACCTGTCCCTCGGCGGTCACATCGCAGTGTACGCCCAGAAGGTCAACCTGCCCGTTGGACGGGGCGGGCTCGCTGCGGTAGGTGACCGCCACGCGGTGGCCGTCTTTGGCGAGCTCGGTGGCTGTGGCCAGCCCAATGCCCCGGTTCCCTCCGGTAACCAGGACGACCCTGGATGTGCTCACTGGCCCCAGCGTAGCAGCGCGGCGGCCACGCTCATGCCCGCTCCGAAGCCCACGAGCAGCACGACGTCGCCGTCGGTTATGGCGCCCCTGGATACCGCATCGTCCATGGCCAGCGGGATCGAGGCGGACGAGGTGTTGCCGGTTGACTGGAGCACGGTGGCCGCCTTCTCCAGGGGGATGTCTAGGCGTTTCATGGCGCTTTCGATGATGCGGGCATTGGCCTGGTGGGGGACCACCGCGGCCACATTGGACGTCTCTAGGCTGGCGTCGGCCAGCACTCTCTGGCTGGCTGAGACCATGACCCGCACGGCCTGGCGGAATACCTCTTTGCCGTCCATTTTGATGTAGTCGCCGAAGTCGCAGATCAACAGATCGGCGAAGCGGCCCTCAGAGCCCATGAAGGTGCTGAGCACCCCCCGGTCTTCGCGGATAGCCGGCTCCATGACCACCGCGCCGGCGCCGTCGCCGAACAAGATCGCGGTGGAGCGGTCGTCCCAGTCGGTGAACCGGCTGAGCGTGTCCACCCCTACCACCAGCACCCGCTCCATTCCAGCCGCGATCTGGGCCTGGCCCAGCGAGATGCCGTAGGTGAAGCCCGAACAGGCGGCATTCAGGTCGAATGCTCCGCAGGATGCCCCCAGCTCGTTTTGGATGCGGTTGGATACCGCCGGAAACACCTGGTCGGGGGTGCAGGTGGAGCAGATGATCAAGTCGAGGTCGGTGGCGTCTATCTCGGCCTGCTTCAGCGCGATCTTGGCCGCTTGGCCGCCGAGTTCCAGGCAGCTGCCCCCCACCCGGCGCTCGTGGATTCCGGTGCGCTCCACGATCCACTCGTCGCTGGTGTCGAGGACGGCGGCCAGGTCGTGGTTGGTGACCACCTTGTGGCCGGTGGCGCTGCCCAGGCCGGTGATGGCCGCTCTCGTCATCCGCCCCGCGCCCCTCAACTCGTCCGCAGCCATGCAATGGGCTGGCTGGCGGTGACCCGCTCGCCTTCCACGGCCAAGAAACCCATGATCATCCCGGCCCAGGGGGTGCGCACCTCGGTGTCGCCCACATGGCCCAGAAGCTGTCCAGCGGGAACGCCGGTGCCCAGCAGGTTGTCCTCTGTGGGCTGGAAGACGCCGGCCGCGGGGCTCACCACCAGGCGCTCGGTGGTGAACAGGGCTTCGCCCTCTAGCGGGCCGCCCGCGGCCACCGGCGGCCCGGCCAATTCCTCGAGCACCGCATCGATGTCGGCGGGGGCATTCACCTTGAGCGACTTGCAGTCTTTGGCGGTGCGCTTCACCGTTCCGGTGAGCACCGCGCCCGGTCCCAACTCCACGAAAGTGTTGAATCCGTCGTCGCACATGTTGTGGACCGACTGGCGCCAGCGCACCGGGCTGGTCAGCTGGGTGCTCAACAGGTCGGCCCAAGCCTGAGCGCCAGTTTGGGCGGCGGCGTCGACGTTGGCATACACCGGGTGGTCGGGCACCCGGAACTCTGTCTTGCCGATCGCCTTCTGGAGGCGGTCTTTGGCCGACGCCATGAACGGGGTGTGGAAGGCGCCGCCAACGGGCAGGGCCATGACCCGCTTGGCGCCCAGCTCTTTGGCGACGTCGCCGGCTGCTTCCACCATGGTGGGGGCCCCGGCGATCACCACCTGGCCGGGGGCGTTGTAGTTGGCCACCCACACTTCGCCGTCGGTCTGCTCACAGGCCTGCTCCACCAGGTCGTCGTCGAGGCCCATCACCGCGGCCATGGTGCCGTCTTGTTCTTCGGCGGCCACCTGCATGGCCTCGCCCCGCTCGCTCACCAGCCGCACGCCGTCGTAGAAGTCCACCACCCCGGCGGCAACCAGGGCGGAGTACTCCCCCAGGCTGTGGCCAGCGTGGCCGGCGGTCTCGATGCCCACCCGGGATACGGCGTCCAAGGAGATCATCGACACCACGAATGTGGCGAGCTGGGAGTTGCGGGTGTGGCGCAGCTCGTCGTCATCAGCGTCGAGCAGGAGCTGGCCTACATCGCGCCCTGCTGCCTCGGAGGCCTCGGCCACCAGTTCCCACGAGGGGTGGTCGACCCAGGCCGAACCCATGCCGGCCTTTTGGGATCCCTGGCCGGGATAGGTGAAGCAGATCATCAGATGTCAGACCTCTCAGACGACGGTGGGGTTTCAATACTCTACGGGAGAGTGGCCCCGGCAGGGTATCCGGCAAGGCTGTTGAGACCACGGCAATCTAGACTGCATTTTCTTCAGCCAACACGCTGAGCAGCCCAGTGCCACCCGCACTGGCCACCCGCCCGGGTGGTGGAATTGGTAGACGCGCCGGACTCAAAATCCGGTTCCCGCAAGGGAGTGAGGGTTCGAGTCCCTCCCCGGGCACTGTGCCAACATGGGCGCCGTGGAACACGGTGCCCCAGCCGGAGGGCGTCACATCCGGTTCGAGCCTGATGACAAGCCGCCGGCTGCGCTGACCGCGGGGATGGGCGTCCAGTTCGCGGTGCTGACCATCGCGGGCATTGTGCTCACGCCGGCGATTGTCATTCGGGCCGCGGGCGAATCCGACTCGTACTTGACCTGGGCGGTGTTCGCGGCGGCGATCGTCAGCGGCATCAGCACAATCCTTCAGGCGGTCCGGCTCGGCCGCATCGGCGCCGGGTACGTGCTGCTCATGGGGACGTCGGGAGCGTTCATCGCGGTGTGCGTGGCGGCGCTGGTCGAGGGGGGTCCCGGCTTGCTGGCGGTACTGGTGGTGGCGTCGTCGCTGTTCCAGTTCCTGCTGGCCGCCCGGCTCTCTCTGTTCAGGCGTCTGGTCACGCCAGTAGTGGCCGGCACCGTGCTGATGCTCATTGCGGTGACCGTGATGCCGCTCATCTTCAACATGGTGAGTGCGTCGCCGGAAGGCAAGTCCGACTGGAGCGCCCCGACGACAGCCCTCGTCGCCATCGTCTTGATAATCGTCATAGCGCTGAAGTCTTCCGGAAGCCTGCGCCTGTGGGCACCGGTCATCGGCGTGATTGCCGGTTCGATTGTGGCCGCGGGCTTCGGACTCTATGACTTCGACCAGGTATCCGACGCCTCCTGGGTCGGAGTGCCCGACGGCGGATGGCCCGGCTTCGACCTCTCGTTCGGTTCGGCGTTTTGGAGTCTCCTGCCTGCCTTTGTGATCGTCACGATCATCGGCGCGGTAGAGACCATCGGCGATTCCGTGGCTATACAGCGGGTGTCGTGGCGCAAACCGCGAGCGGTGGACTACCGGGTGGTGCAGGGAGCAGTGGCCGCCGACGGCACCGGCAACCTGCTGTCGGGGGTGGCCGGCACGGTGCCGAACACCACCTATTCGACGAGCGTATCGATCACCGAGTTGACCGGCGTCGCCGCACGACGCGTAGGTGTCGCCATTGGCGTCATTTTCGTCATGTTGGCGTTCTTGCCCAAGTTCTTGGCGTTGGTGCTCGCCATCCCGGATGCCGTGGTTGCGGCGTACGTCACCGTGCTGATGGCGCTGTTGTTTGTGGTCGGCATGAGAATCGTCTCCGAAGAGGCTGCGGACTACCGAAAGGGCCTGATAGCTGGGGTTGCCTTCTGGCTCGGTGTCGGATTCCAGAACAACCTGATCTTCCCGGAATACCTGGAGGGCTTCGCCGGAGGCCTGTTGGAGAACGGGATGACTTCGGGCGGCCTCGTGGCCATCGTGCTGACGCTGTTCACCGAGGCAACTCAATCTCGCCGCCATCGTCTGCGCACCAGCCTGGCGCTGGCGGATCTCCCCCGCATCCAAGAGTTCCTCAACGCCTTTGCCGCCCGCCACAACTGGGCGGCGTCGATGTCGCACCGGCTCGATGCGGTGGCGGAAGAGACGCTGGCGACGATGCTCGAGGCCGAACAGACCGGAGACGCCCCAACCGACCGAGCGCTGCGCGTTACCGCCAGCAAGCAGGACGGGCGGGCGGTGCTCGAATTCGTGGCCGCGGCCCGGGGGGAGAACATCGAGGATCGGCTGGCTGTGCTCGATGAGCCGACCGCCGACCGGCCCATTGAACGCGACGTCTCATTGCGGCTGCTTCAGCACTACGCCACCTCAGTGCTCCATCAGCAGTATCACGAACTCGAGATCGTCACTGTCCACATCAACCCCTCCAGCGATACATGAGAGATTCAGAGGCCGTGGTGGAGACGACGCATGGAACGGTTCGGGGGGTAGTTGTTGACACGCCTTATGGGGCGGTGCGGCAGTTTTTGGGGATTCCGTTTGGGAAGCCGCCGGTGGGGGAGCTGCGCTTCTGTGCTCCGGAGGCCGCTGAGCCGTGGGAGGGGGTGCTGGATGCGAGTGCGTTCGGGCCCGATCCGATTCAGAGCGTGGATGGCCCGTACACCGGGGTGATTCCGGGGACGAGCACCGACTCGGTGTCGGAGGACTGCCTCACGCTCAATGTGTGGGTCCCGGCGGGGGACGAGGCTGGACTGCCGGTGATGGTGTGGATCTACGGCGGGGCCTTCTTGACCGGGGGAGGCTCGTTCCCGCTTTACAACGGGGCGCGGTTGGCGGCTGAGCAGCAGGTGGTTGTGGCGTCGGTGAACTATCGGGTGGGGGCGCTCGGCTTCATGGATCTTCGGAAAATGCCGGGTGGTGGGAACACCACGGTCAACTGCGGTCTACACGACGTGCGGCTCGGGTTGGATTGGATTGCTGCCAACGCGGCTGCCTTCGGTGGCGATCCGTCGACGCTGACCGCATTCGGCGAGTCGGCCGGGGCCGGGTCGATCCTGCACCTGCTCGGCGCTCCGGGCATCTCGTCGGTAATGCGACGGGCCATCATGCAGAGCCCCGGTGCCGACATGACCCAGTCGCCCAAAGTTGCCGCCAAGGTCGCCCGCTGCTTCCTGGGCAACGTGGGCGTGAGCGATGTGGCGGGGCTCCGTCAGTTGGAGCCAGGGGAGATAGTTGCCGGCCAAGTCCAGACCGCCATGGAGATGTTCACCGAAGCAGGAGCGATGCCGTTTCACCCTGTTGTGGATGGAGTGCTTGTTCCTGCTCCACCAAAAAAGAGGCTCCGAAAGAGGGTCGCGACCGATATCGATGTGCTCGTCGGCGCGACAGCCCACGAACTGCGCTTGTTCCAGCAGGAGCTGCCCGCCGGAAACTCTGACCTAATCCTGTTTCACCTGGTGAGAAGCCACATGGCCAAGAGAACCGGGGCCGAACCGTCGATCAACGAGGTGGAGGCGGTGATACGGGAGTATCGCCAGGCGGCCGAGGGCACTGCCTGGACTACTGACAGCGACATTCTCACTGCCATCAATACCGATGTCTCCATGCGAGAACCCATCCAGCGGCTGGCCGACTATCGGGCCGGCGCCGGGGCCCGCACCTATATGTACGACTTCCGGTGGTGCTCCCAGGCCGATCCGGACAAGGGGGCGTTCCACGCCATCGATCTGCCCTTCGCGCTCGACAGCTTCCACGTGGACGGCTGGAGCGAGTTCATAGGCGCCGATGAAGCCGCTGAGGCGCTGGGCCGAGGCATGCGATCAGCCTGGGCCGCCTTCGCCCGCAGCGGCGACCCGTCAACTAGCGAGCTCGGCCCTTGGCCCCGCTACGAACTCGATGAGCGCATGACAATGATCCTCGACGGCGACTCAACCCCGGCCGCCGACCCGCTAAAGATTGAGCGGTCAATGTGGGGGCCAGTTGGCGGAGGGGATTCTTAGTAGACCTCGGGGACGAAGGTCTGGTCCGACAGAGGCGGGCGCACGTAGCCGGCGCGGTCTTGGCGCTCGGGCAGCTCGACTTCCTCCCAGGGCACTTCCTCGTAGGGGATCATCGACAGCAAGTGTGAGATGCAGTTGAGCCGGGCCGCCTTCTTGGAGTCGGCGTTCACCACGTACCACGGAGCCTGCTTGATGTCGGTGTGGGCGAAGAGCGTGTCTTTGGCCTTGGAGAACTCAACCCACCGGGTTCGGGCCTGAATGTCCATCGGCGACAGCTTCCAGCGCCGCAGCGGGTCGGAGATCCGGTTCTGGAACCGGCGTTCTTGCTCCTCGTCGCTCACCGAGAACCAGTACTTGATCAGGATGATTCCCGATCGCACCAGCATGCGCTCGAACTCCGGGCACGAGCGCAGGAACTCGCGGTACTCCTCTTCGGTGCAGAATCCCATCACTGGCTCCACCAGCCCCCGGTTGTACCAACTGCGGTCGAACAGGATCATTTCCCCGGCGGCGGGCAACTCGGCCACATAGCGCTGGAACCACCACTGCGTTTTCTCCCGGTCGCTCGGCGTGCCCAGCGCCACCACCCGCACCACCCGGGGGTTGGTCCGCTCGGCGATGCGCTTGATCACTCCGCCCTTGCCAGCCGCGTCGCGTCCTTCGAAGAGCACCACCACCTTGAGGCCCTTGTGGCGAATCCAGCGCTGCAACCGCACCAACTCCTCTTGGAGTCGAGCTAGCTCATGCTCATAGACCTTGTTCGTGATTTTCTTGCGGGGCTCAGTTGCCGGTGTGTCGGCTCCAGAGATTCCCAGAGCGTCGTGACCCGGTTCGTGGCTCATGGATGAAGCGTAATTCCAAGGTTTTCTACCGACAACAGGCCGATTCGCTTGTGTTCGATTCCCTACTGGGGTCCGACCAGTAATCGAAGGTTCGGGGTCATATGATCCCGGTTACGGGTGGGTCCACAGGGGGGCGCAGACAAATCTCCTGAGGACCACAAAGTGAATTACTACGTGATTGCCGCCGCTGTAATCGTGGGGTCGGCGTCCGCCCGTCCATCGGGGTCATCGACCTGGTTAGGGCAAAGTGAATTGGCGATGCAGCCCTAGCGCAGGCTGGGCAGGTCGGCCACGTCCATGACTCTCAGTGTCGGCGGGATGTCCTCCACCACTTGGTTGTAGCGCATGCCCATGGTGCCGTGGCGGCGGTGGTTGGTGTCGATCCAGTTGGCGAAGCCGGGATCCTCGTCGGCCACGATGATGCGGGCCGTACCGTCGGGCTCATACACCGCGCTGTGCTTGTTGACCGTCACCTGGAGCCAGTTGTAGTCCAACGACTCCTCCCAGATGTTGTTGAGCTGGAAGTTCCAGTAATACACGTCGATGGGCGGCACGTCGATCACCAGGGCCTGGCCGGGCTCGAGCGTCCAATAGCCGTGGCGGAACATCTGGGTGGGGTCGCCCCACCCGCCGGGGCCATCCCGCGGCGGAAGGAACTCCAGCGTGTTGGGCCGCTCTTGGAACATGTCCAGCCACTCGACAAAACGCCGGGCAATGCCGTGTACCCCCAAGGCGGCCCGGGCCAAGCCGTGGGTCAAGCGCTGGGGGCTCAGCGGGGGAGGAGTCCCATCGGGCCCGTTGAGGCACTCGATTTGGAGCTCGGAAGGCCGTTCGGTGTGGCGGTCGAGGTAGAAGTTGCGGATGACGATCTGATTGGTCTCCGGTCCAGTGGGGAGCCACCGCTGTCCAGGCTCGACATGTTCGGGTTCGCTGGCACTGGCGATCACATCGACCTGCTCGCCGGGCTGGGGGTCGTTGAAAGCCAGGTTGCCCTGCCGATCGGGGGGAGCACCTCCCATCCCGAAGCTGCCGGAGAGTGCGTTCAAGCTCAGATAGTTGACCGTGCCCCGCGGCCCGCGGATGCGATAGTCGAGAGCACCGCTGATGGCGACACCCTGGTAGAGGGCGTCGGGGTTGTCACAGCCGATCTTCACGTTGTGGGGGATGGGCAGGACTTGGGTGTGCCCAGGCCCATGGTTTTCGAGGCGCCCGAGTTCTCCTCTGGTGAGACGGCTCAGATAGCGGAATCCCTCCAGCCGGTCGAGGTCCTCGGTGCTGTTGTCGAGGATGATCTGGCCGGCCTCCTTCAGGTTGTCGCAGAAGTCGGCCCAGACCTTGCCGTTGACTGCGTTCTCCAGAATCTCGTCGCTCATCGGTGTCCTCCTCGCCTCGGGTTGGCCCGACAAGAGGCTAGTGGGGCGGTTCGCTGTGTCGAGCAGCCGAAGCAGTGTCTGACGGGGCGGGGGTAATAGCATCGGATCGTGGTCCAGAACAGGGCAGAGCGGCGGTTGGCCGAGTTGGCCGACCGGTTGAAGCGGCTGAGGGCCGACCTAGAGGTGGTCGAGGAGCAGTGCCTTCATTTTGAGGATCTGGCCGACGATGCCCGCCTGCGGGCGCTGGTTTCAGAGACCCCGGCCGCCGAGCGCCAGCACCGCGACGCCGCACGCCAGGCGGAGACCATGGTCCGGCACCGCGCCCGCCTGTTCGACGAGATACACAACCTGGAGCAACAACAAGACGAACTGCTCGACAAGTTCTACTCCGATGTCTGATCCGTCGGCCCTACCCGGCACCGCTTCGACCGATGAACCGGTGCGGATCGTGTTAGCCGAGGACGAGGCCATCATCCGCCTGGATTTGCGCGAGACCTTGGAAGAAGAGGGCTACGAGGTGGTGGGTGAGACCAGCCGGGGCGACCAAGTGCTGGACCTCGTGCGGGAGAAGCGTCCCCATGTGGCCATCTTGGACGTGAAGATGCCGGGCACCGACGGAATCACCGTCGCCAGTCAGATCCGCGACGAGCGGCTGTGCGCGGTGTTGCTGCTTACCGCGTTCAGCCAGCGGGATCTGATCGCCCGGGCGGCCGACGCCGGCGCGCTGGCCTATCTGGTGAAGCCCTTTGAGCGGGCTGAGCTGGTGCCCGCGGTGGAGGTTGCCCTGGTGCGGTTCAAGGAGCTGAAGGAGCTCAACCACCAAGTCGAGCGGGCCGAGGCCCGGCTGGAGGCCCGCAAGGCCATTGACCGGGCCAAAGGCCGATTGATGGACGTCGCCTCCATGTCGGAGGCCGATGCCTACAGCCACATCCAGCACCAGGCCATGGGCGAGCGCCGGTCGATGGCCGAGGTGGCCGCCGAGATCGTTGAGATGAGCGCCGATCAGCTGAAGGCGCTGGGCGGAGGCCCGAAAGATGGCTGAGTCGGGCACGGTCATGCTGGTTGACGGCAACTCGCTGGCCTACCGGGCCTTCTTCGCCCTGCCCGAGGACATGACCACCGCCAGCGGCCAGGTGACCAACGCGGTGTACGGATTCACCATGATGCTCTTGACGCTGCTGCGCGACCACCGCCCCGACCGGGTGGCGGTGGCCTTCGACCGTCCCGAGTCCACCTTCCGCCACGAGCGGATCTCCAGTTACAAGGCCAATCGCCGCGAGACCCCTGACACCCTCCGACAGCAGATGGGACTGGTCCGCCAGCTGGTTGACACACTCAAAATCACCTCAGTGGAACACGCCGGGGTGGAGGCCGACGACGTGATAGCCACCTTGGCCACTCAGGCCCGCGACCGGGGCCTGGACGTGATCGTGGTGACCGGCGACCGGGACGCCTACCAGCTGGTGGAGGATCCCCACGTCCGAGTGCTCTACAACAAGCGGGGCGTGTCCGACTACGCCCTGTACGACGAGGCCGGCATCGAGGAGCGCACCGGAGTGAAGCCGGCCGACTACGTGGCCTACGCCGCACTGCGGGGGGACACTTCCGACAACCTGCCCGGCGTGAACGGGGTGGGGGAGAAGACCGCGGCCAAGTTGATCAACGCCTACGGCGGCATCGACGAGCTGTATCAGCACCTGGGGGACCAGACTCCCAAGCTTCAAGAGAACCTGGGCGAGGCCCAAGACCGGGTGACCATGAACCTGGAGCTGATGGAGCTGCTGCGCGACGTCCCCTTGGAGGTGGGCGTGGAAGATCTGGATATCGGCCAGCCCGATCCCTCTGAAGTCAAGGATCTGTTCGATTTCTTGGAATTCCGCAGATTCGGCGAGTTCGTGGCCGACGTGCTGGGCGTGGAGCTGGGCGGTGCCGAAGACGGGGCCGGCGCACTGGAGGCGACCGTGGACGCCCTGTCCACCGCAGATGCCGCGGCCAATACGCTGAACGGCCTAGCGGCCGCTTCGGAACCGGTGGCGCTGGCGCCGGCCTGGGGCGAACCGCTCGATCCCCGCCAGCCCCACCGCTGCGAGCTGCTGGGGATTGCCCTGTCCGCTGATCTCGAAGCGGGGAAGGCGGTATGGCTGCCGGCCGATCTGTTGGAGACGTCGGGACACGGAGCTCTGGCCGGGTTGTTCGGCGAGGGAAATCCCTTCATTGCCCACGATGCCAAGCCACTTGTCTTGTGGCTGCTGTCGAGAGGCATAGATGCCACTGGGCTGGTCTTGGACACTCGGATAGCGGCTTATCTGCTGGACCCCGCCAGCGGACGCTACGAACTGAGCGACTTGATGCGCACCCACACGTCGATGGAGCTCCCGGTGGCCGATCAGTCTGACGAAGGACGGCTGTTCGGCGACAAGTCCGGCGAATCAGTGGATACCTCGGTGCAGGCTGGGCTCCAGGCTCTGGCCGTGGCCCATTTGGCCGCCCCCCTGCTGGCGGCGTTGGACGCCCAAGGGCTGAAGGGCTTGAACGACGACATGGAAGTACCCCTGGTGCGGGTGCTGGCCCGCATGGAGCATGTGGGCATCGGGGTGGATGTGGAGGGACTGACTCGTCTGCGAGACCGGCTGGCCTCAGAAGCCGAGCGGCTTCGGGTGTCGGTGATCGATACGGCCGGCGAGGGGAGCTTCAATGTGAACTCCTCCAAACAGGTGGGCGAGCTGCTGTTCGAGAGGCTTGGGCTGCCCCCCCAGAAGAAGACCCGGACCGGGGCCTACTCCACCGACGCCGCCACACTGGAGAAGCTGCGGGGCGAGCATCCGATAGTGGACGAATTACTGGATTACCGGGAGGTGGAGAAGCTGCGCTCCACCTATGGCGAGGGACTGGTGGCCGCAGTGGGGATCGAGCCCGACAACCGCATCCGGGCCACCTTCAACCAGACGGTGGCCCGCACCGGCCGGCTCAGCTCCGATGCCCCCAACCTGCACAACATCCCGGTGCGCACCGAGACCGGCCGGGTATTCCGAGAGGTGTTCGTGGCCGCCGACGAGTGCATCCTTCTGGTGGCCGACTACAACCAGATCGAGTTGCGCTGCATTGCCCATCTGGCCGAGGATCCTGGCCTGATCGAAGCCTTCGAGTCCGGCCAGGACGTACACACCTCCGTTGCCGCCCAGGTATTCGGAATCGACCCAGCCGCGGTGGGCATCGAGGAAAGATCCACCGCCAAGATGGTGTCCTACGGTCTGGCCTATGGGATGGAGGCCTACGGCTTGGGCCAGCGGCTCAACATCCCCACCCGGGAGGCCGGTGTGATTCTCGACGCATACTTCATGGCGTTCCCCGCCCTGAGGGAGTACATGGACCGAACAGTGGCCGAGGCCCGGACTCGGGGCTACACCGAGACCCTGTTCGGTCGACGGCGCAGGATCCCTGAGATCAACTCGCGCAATGCCCGGCTCCGCCAGGCCGCTGAGCGCCAGGCCATGAACTCCGGGATCCAGGGCCTGGCCGCCGACATCTTCAAGGTTGCCCTGGTCAGGCTCGACCACGCTTTGGACGAACGGGGGTTCGACAGTCGGATCATCCTCCAGGTCCACGACGAGGTGATCTTGGAAGTCCCCGAGGACGAGCACGGCGACGTGGCCGACCTCACGGTTGACACCATGGCCCGGGCCTTCCCGCTGCGGGTCCCCCTCGAGGTGCATCTGTCGTCTGGGCGCACCTGGGCCGACGCCAAGTAGGTAACCCCAACTAGCCAGGCCCAAGTAGCCAGGGCCGGGGGTGGCTGTTAGCATTGACGGGCCGGTTCAGGCTGCTGAGCCGCGCCCATTGTCCCATCTACTTCCTCCTGTGAGGCTCAATCCAACGTGTCCGAACCCGATACCGCACCATCCGCCCCGCCAGCCGCCACCGCTGTGCTCGATGCCCCCGAAGGAGTGGGGACATTTGACAAAGAGGGCAACTACATCCCCCGCCAGATCACCGATCAGGACATAGACGATCAGCACCTCGAGGACGCCTACGCATCGACCATGGTGCAGGTGGAAGACGGACAGATTGTCTCCGGCAAAGTGGTCAAGATCGACCGCGACGAAGTGCTGCTGGACATTGGGTTCAAGGCCGAGGGGATCATCCCGTCCCGAGAGCTGGACATAAGCAATGTGATCGATCCTGGCGAGGTTGTCGCGCTGGGAGAGGTGATCGAGGCCCTGGTGCTCCAGAAGGAGGACAAGGACGGCCACTTGATCCTGTCCAAGAAGCGGGCCCAGTACGAGCGGGCCTGGGGCGACATCGAGGAGACCAAGGAGAAGGACGGCACCGTCTCGGGCAAGGTGATCGAGGTGGTCAAGGGCGGGCTCATCTTGAACATCGGCCTGCGGGGCTTTTTGCCCGCCTCGCTGGTGGAGCTGCGCCGGGTGCGGGATCTCCAGCCCTACATCGGCCAGACCCTGGAAGCCAAGATCATCGAGCTGGACAAGAACCGCAACAACGTGGTGCTGTCCCGCCGGGCCTGGCTGGAGGAGACCGAGAAGGAGCAGCGCGAGGCATTCTTGGACAATCTCAAGCCAGGCGAGCGCCGCAGCGGTGTGGTGTCTTCGGTGGTCAACTTCGGGGCATTCGTCGACCTGGGCGGCATGGACGGTCTGGTCCACGTGTCCGAGTTGTCCTGGAAGCACGTCGACCATCCCAGCGCCGTGGTGCAGGTGGGCGACGAGATCGAGGTCCAGGTGCTGGAAGTGGACCTCGACCGGGAGCGCATCAGCCTGTCGCTGAAGGCCACCCAGCAAGACCCCTGGCAGGAGTTCGCCTCCAGCCACCAGGTGGGCGAGCTGGTGTACGGGCGGGTCACCAAGCTGGTGCCGTTCGGAGCCTTCGTCCAGGTGGGCGAGAGCATCGAGGGCCTGGTCCACATTTCGGAGATTTCCTCCCATCACATCGATCTGCCCGAGCAGGTGGTCACCCCCGGCGAGGAGCTGTGGGTGAAGATCATCGACCTCGACATCAACCGGCGCCGCATAAGCCTGTCCATCAAGCAGGCGGCCGAGGGCGGCGTGGTGGCGGCCGAGTTCCAAGAGCACTTCGGCGAGCACGCCTACGACGCCGAGGGCAACTACATCGGTGCGGCAACCGAGGATGTGGCCGCCGACGAAGATCTGGCGTGGGCCGAGTACTACTCCGATTCCGGCGAGGCCCTCGAATCCGCTCCCGCCGAGCATGAGGGCGAAGGCGGCTCAGAGGCTCCCGAAGCTCCCGCCGAGCATGAGGGCAACGACGGCTCAGAGGCTCTCGAAGCTCCCGCCGAGCATGAGGGCGAAGGCGGCTCAGAGGCTCCCGAAGCGGTCATCGAGGAGCCGGTCGAGCATACCTAAGCGAAGGCTGCCCCAAGAGGAAGCCTTTCTGGAAGAGAGCTGACCTCAGGCCATTGCCCGAAGGTCGCGCTGCAAGTCCTTGATCTCGTCGCGCAGACGGGCGGCGTATTCGAACTTCAGGTCGGTGGCGGCCTCGTTCATCTCCTCGGTCAGGGTGTGGATGAGGCGCTCGATTCCGCCGGAGTCCAAGTCGATCACATCGGGGCGCCGCCGCGATTGATCCATGGTGCGGGAGCGCTGGCTGCCTCCGGGAATGGGCGCCCCGTCCTCAGCGGGGCGCAGCTCGGCCAGGATGTCGCTGACTGCCTTGCGGATGGTTTGGGGGTTGATGCCGTGCTGCTCGTTGAACGCCTGCTGCAATCCCCGCCGCCGATGGGTCTCGGAGATGGCCCGTCTCATGGAATCGGTCACCATATCGGCGTACATGATCACCTGGCCGTCTACGTTGCGGGCTGCCCGGCCGATGGTTTGGATTAGCGAGGTCTCACTGCGCAGGAATCCCTCTTTGTCGGCATCCAGAATGGCCACCAGCGACACTTCGGGCAGGTCGAGCCCCTCCCGCAGCAGGTTGATACCCACCAACACGTCGAATTCGCCTAGCCGCAGGTCCCGCAGAATTTCGATCCTCTCGATGGTGTCCACCTCGCTGTGCAAGTAGCGGACCTGCACGCCCAGTTCCAGCAGATACTCGGTGAGATCCTCGGCCATCTTCTTGGTCAGCGTGGTTACCAGCACCCGCTGGCCTCGCTCGGTGCGGTCTTCGATGAGCTTCATCAGGTCGTCGATCTGGCCCTTGGTGGGGCGCACCTGCACTTCGGGGTCCACTAGACCAGTTGGCCGCACGATCTGCTCCACCACCTGGGCGGACACGCCGATCTCATAGTCGCTAGGAGTGGCCGACAGAAATACCACTTGGCCCACCCGCTCCATAACTTCCTCGAAACGCAGCGGGCGGTTGTCCACCGCTGACGGCAGCCGGAAGCCGTGGTCCACCAGGGTGTTCTTGCGGCTCCGGTCGCCCTCGTACTGGCCGTGAAGTTGGGGCACTGCCACGTGGGACTCATCGATCACGGTGATGAAGTCGTCGGGGAAGTAGTCCAATAACGTGTAGGGCCGCTCCCCGGGTGACCGCCCATCGATGTGGCGGGAATAGTTCTCGATGCCGTTGCAGAACCCGATCTCCTGCATCATCTCCAGGTCGTAGGTGGTACGCATCCGCAGCCGCTGGGCCTCCAGCAGCTTGCCCTCCTTCTCGAAATAGGCCAGCCGCTCCTGGAGCTCGATCTCGATCCCCTCCATGGCCTGGCGCATCCGCTCCTCGCCGGCTACATAGTGGGTGGCCGGGAAGACGACGACCTCGCTCAACGAGTGGAGCCGCTCCCCGGTCACCGGGTCGACGGTGGTTATCTGCTCCACCTCGTCGCCGAATAGCTGAATGCGAACCACAAACTCCTCATACGCAGGGTGAACCTCGATGACGTCGCCCCGCACCCGGAAACGGCCCCTCACCAGATTGGTGTCGTTGCGCTCGTACTGCATGTCCACCAGCCGGCGCAGCAGGTCCCGCTGGTCGTAGCTCTCGCCCACCTTGGAAATGCACAGCAGGTTCTTGTACTCGTCGGGGCCTCCCAGTCCGTAGATGCACGACACCGAGGCCACCACGATCACGTCTCGGCGGGTCAGCAGGGCCTCGGTGGTGGAGTGGCGCAGCCGGTCGATCTCGTCGTTGACTGACGAGTCTTTCTCGATGTAGGTGTCGGAGGCCGGCATGTAGGCCTCGGGTTGGTAGTAGTCGTAGTACGACACGAAGTACTCCACCCGGTTGCTGGGGAAGAACTCCCGCATCTCATTGGCCAACTGGGCGGCCAGCGACTTGTTGGGGGCCAGCACCAGGGTGGGGCGCTGCACCTGCTCGATGGTCCAGGCCACCGTTGCGCTCTTGCCCGACCCGGTGATTCCCAGGAGCGTCTGGAATCGGTCCCCGCGATTCAACCCCTCCGAAAGCTGGCCGATGGCTTTGGGCTGATCACCCGCCGGCTCGAACGACGACACCATCCGAAACGCAGCGTTCCCCAAGTTGCTCACCTATGCGATGCTACCGACCAATCCGGTTCTTGCCGTCGATGACGGTGCCTTAGATCTCCCGTCCGACCCGGGCCCCGGCGTGGATGGCGGCCATGATGCTGTTGGTTCCGTTCACGTCGCCCACCAGGTGCATGTTGAACGGTGGGGTGTCTGTCTGATCCGACATTTCGGCTTGCAAGTGGTCGGCCAGCTCGCGGTTGCAGTCGTGGTAGCTGACGATCACCACAGTGTCGGCCTCGAAGCGTCGCTCGGTGTAGGTGCCCAGGTCGCGGGTCACAACTGCTTCTGGGGTGATCTCCCTCAGCGCCACTGCGGGGGTGAACGAGAACGCCCCCGCGAACAGCCGCTCCCGGCTGGCCTCGACGGTGGCGGCTGGGTACAGGATCGTCGCCCCAAGCTGCTCGTGGCGGCTGAGGAATGTCACCTCTGCTCCTGCGGCCATAAGGGCGTCGCACACCGAGATGGCCTCGAACGTGCCGGTGTCGTCGTAGACGATTGCCCTTTGGCCGATAGCGGCCCGACCCCCGAATCCCAGCACCTCCCAACTGGTGCAAACGTGGGGCAGGTCGGCGCCGGGAACCGGCGTCGACGGCGCGGAGATCTGGAAGCCGCGCCGGGGGGTGGTGCCGGTGGCGATGATGAGCTCGTCGGGCCGCTCATCGGCCACCACGTCGGGATCGACGGGGGAGCGGAGCTTCACGGCCACCCCCAGGCGGTCGAGCTCGTCGGCCAAGAACGCGGTGATCGCCCCCAGGTCGGAACGGGGCGGCGCTGAAGCGGCTATGCAGACCTGGCCGCCCAACTCGCCGGTCATCTCGTAGAGAACCACTTCGTGACCCATCAGCGCCGCGGTGCGGGCCGTCTCCAGGCCTGCCGGTCCGCCCCCGGCCACCAGCACCCGCTTGGGCTGGGTCGCTCGGTCGGCTGGCTCGAACGGCACCGAAGACTCCTGCCCCGCGGCGGCATTCACTACACAGCGCATCTTTCCCGCCACCATGAACCGGGCCACGCATCCCACCGACGTGCCGATGCACGGGCGGATCTCGTTCTCCCGGCCGTCGCGGGCCTTGGCCACCAGTTCGGGGTCGGCGATCATTCCCCGGACGATTGACACCAGATCGGCTACGCCGCTCTTGATCAGATGCTCGGCATGGTCGAGGGTGGTGATGCGGCCGGTGACGATGGTGGGCACGTCCACCGCCGCAGTCACCACTTCGCTGGCGGGCACCTCGTAACCCAGCCTCTCGTCCAGCGTGGACAACAGCCGGTGGAATCGCCAGTACGACGACAGTGACACATCCAGGAAGTCGATATCGGGCTCCACCAGTTTGGCGATGGCGGCGGCTTCATCCGGTTCAACTCCGCCCTCGATCTGGTCGTCGGCTGAGATTCGTAGGCCCACGGGGAAGCCGGGGCTGGTCTCGGCCCGGATGGCGACCAGGATCTCCCTCAGGAACCGGACGCGGTTCTCCAGGCTCCCGCCGTAGTTGTCGTCGCGCAGGTTGGTGGCGGGGGAGAGGAACTGGCCGATCAGGTAGCCGTGGGCGCCATGGAGTTCCACCCCGTCGAGTCCGCCCTCTTCGCACCTGTGGGCCGCCGCGGCGAATGCCTCCACCAGTTCGTCGATCATCGCGGTGGTCAACTCCTGGGGGACCACGCCCACCATCGGGCTGGGGATGGCGCTGGGGGCCAGGGGTTGCTGGTAGTTCTGTAGCGACCGCTGTTCGATGGCTGCGCCCCCGTGCCAAAGCTGCTGGAACACCTTGCCCCCAGCGGCATGAATGCGGGCGGCCATCTCCTCATAGAACGGCAGCACTCGATCGGCGAACACCGGGATGTCGGTTGGAGAGGACGGGTGGACGCCGGCGATCTGGAGAACGGTCAGGGCCGCGCCTCCCTTGGCCCGGGCCTCGTGGTAGGCGATCAGATCCTCGCCCACGGAGCCGGTGCTGTGGGCGGCCCGGACGATGCGGTTGGGCAGCGTGCAACCGCCGATGTCGAGCGGCTGGAACACATGGGGGTAGGGCATGGGGCTATTCAGGTCTCTTTTCTGCGACTCTTTCCATCTCTCCTGTCTCAATTGTCAGCGCGGGCCGATAAGTTCACTGCGTGGCCGACGAGATCGTCATCCATGGGGCGCGTGAGCACAACCTGCGCGACGTCTATCTGACGATACCCCGCGACAAGCTCATCGTATTCACCGGCATCTCCGGGTCGGGAAAGTCGTCGCTGGCCTTCGACACCATCTACGCCGAGGGCCAGCGCCGATATGTGGAGTCGCTGTCGGCCTACGCCCGCCAATTCCTGGGCCAGATGGACAAGCCCGACGTGGACTTCATCGACGGCTTGTCCCCGGCCATCTCCATCGATCAGAAGAGCGCCTCCCGCAATCCCCGATCCACAGTGGGGACGATCACCGAGGTGTACGACTACCTGCGGCTGCTGTTTGCCCGCATCGGCATCCCCCACGACCCCGAGACTGGCGAGCGGCTGGTGCGCCAGACCCCCCAGCAGATCGTCGACCGGGTGATGGAGATGGACGAGAACACTAGGTTCCAGGTGCTGGCCCCTGTGGTGCGAGGGCGCAAGGGCACCTATGACACCCTGTTGGCCGAGCTGTCCTCCGACGGATTCGCCCGGGCCATCGTCGACGGTGATCTGATCGAGCTGGACAACGGCATCGACGACCTGGACCTGGCCCGATACGAGATGCACAGCATCTCGGTGGTGGTCGACCGGCTGATTATGCGCGAGGGCATCGAGCGGCGGCTCACCGAGTCGATGGAGACGGCCCTGGGGCTGGCCGAGGGCGTGGCCGAGCTTATGGTCATGCCACAAGACCCCGACTCCGACGAGGAGCCCCAGACCATCACGTTCTCCCAGCACCTGTCCCGGCCCTCCGACGGCAAGTCGTTCGAGGAACTGGCCCCCCGCAACTTCTCCTTCAACTCGCCGTACGGAGCGTGCCAGTCGTGCGACGGGCTGGGTTCGGTATTCGAGGTCGACCCCCAGCTGGTGATACCCGACCCCGACCTGGCTCTGGTGGATGGGGCCATCGCCCCGTGGGCCAAGGGCCACAACCAGTACTTCAAGCGCCTGGTGGAATCGGTGGCCGAAGATCGGGACATCCCCATGGACGAGCCGTGGGGGAGCCTCGACCGCAAGCACCACGATCTGCTGCTGTACGGCAAGGGCATCTCCGGCCAGCGCACCGAGGTCCGCTTCCGCAACCGCTATGGGAGAGTCCGCCGCTACAACGCCCGCTACGAGGGGGTCATCCCCTATCTCCAGCGCCGCCATAGCGAGTCGGACTCCGACGCGGTGCGGGCTCAGATCGAGGGGTACATGCGGGAGGTGCCCTGTTCGACGTGCCAAGGCGCCCGGCTCAACCCGCTGTCGCTGGCGGTGACCGTGGACAACCGCACCATCGACGAGGTGTGCTCACTGTCGATCCGGGACTCAGCGGCCGTCCTAGCCTCGCTGGAGCTGTCGGAGCGAGATCAGGCCATCGCCGGACAGGTGCTCAAGGAGATCAATGCCCGGCTCAAGTTCCTGCTCGATGTGGGGCTGGAGTATCTGACTCTGGGCCGCTCGGCCGGCACCCTGAGTGGGGGAGAGGCTCAGCGCATCCGGCTGGCGTCGCAGATCGGCAGCGGCCTCGTCGGGGTGCTCTATGTGCTGGACGAGCCCTCCATCGGCCTGCACCAGCGGGACAACCGCCGGCTCATCGACACCCTGGAGCGGATGCGAGATCTGGGCAACACCGTGCTGGTGGTGGAGCATGACGAGGAGACGGTGCGGGTGGCCGACCACGTGGTGGACATCGGCCCCGGCGCCGGCGAGCACGGCGGCACGGTGGTCCACTCCGGCACGGTGGCCGGCCTGATGAAGAACAAGGGGTCGCTCACCGGCCAGTACCTGTCGGGAAAGAAGTCGATCCCGATTCCCGAGCAGCGGCGGAATCCAGGCGACGACTGGCTCACCATCCGGGGCGCTCGGGAGCACAATCTGGCTGACATAGACATCGATATCCCCCTGGGCTGTTTCGTGACCGTGACCGGGGTGTCGGGGTCGGGCAAGTCCACCCTGGTCAACGACATCTTGTACCGGTCGCTGATGCAGCGCATCTACAAGTCGAAGATCCCGCCTGGACTTCACAAGGGCATCGACGGCACCGAGGCCCTCGACAAGGTGATCAACATCGACCAGCAGCCCATCGGCCGCACCCCCCGGTCGAACCCGGCCACCTACACCAGCGTGTTCGACCACATCCGCAAGCTGTTCGCCCAGACCCCCGAGTCCCGGGTGCGGGGCTACATGCCGGGCCGGTTCTCCTTCAACGTGAAGGGCGGCCGCTGCGAGGCCTGCTCGGGCGACGGCACCATCAAAATCGAGATGCATTTTTTGCCCGACGTGTACGTGCCCTGCGAGGTGTGCAAGGGGGCCCGCTACAACCGCGACACCCTCGACATCGAGTTCAAGGGCAAGACCATCTCCGAAGTGCTGGACATGTCGTGCGCCGACGCTCTGGAGTTCTTCGGCAACCAACCGGCCATCACCCGTCACATGCAGACCCTGGTGGACGTGGGGCTCGGCTACATCCGCCTGGGCCAGCCCGCGCCCACGCTGTCGGGCGGCGAGGCCCAGCGGGTGAAGCTGGCCTCGGAGTTGGCCAAGCGCCCCACCGGCCACACCATCTACATCCTCGACGAGCCCACCACCGGATTGCACTTCGATGACGTCCGCAAGCTGCTGGCCGTGCTCAGCCGCCTGGTGGATCAGGGCAACACCGTACTGGTGATCGAGCACAACCTCGACGTGGTCAAGACCGCCGACTGGATCGTGGACCTCGGCCCCGAGGGCGGGGACAACGGCGGCACCGTGGTCGCCGAGGGCCCTCCCGAGCTGGTGGCCCGCTCCGACCACAGCTACACCGGCAAGTTCCTCCGGCCCGTGCTGGGTATATGAAGGCGCTGCGGCTTCGGGTACCGACAAGCACACAGGCAGATTCCTGGCTGACTCATTAGGCTCCGCCCATGGATAGACGAGACTTCTTGCGGGCCGCCGTTGTTGCTACTGGCGGCGCCGTCACTGTTCCACTGGTCGGCAGCGCAGTCGGTGCCCAGCCCGGCCCCGGCCCTTACGGCAGCCTCGACGGCATTGAGCCTGATGAGAACGGCATCCTTCTGCCCCCGGGCTTTACTTCTCGGATTGTGGCGATGGCCGGCGAGCCAGTGGGCAAATCCGACTATCGGTGGCTTGTCTATCCCGACGGAGCGGCTGTGTTCGACGACGGCGAGGGTGGCTGGTACCACACGGTCAACAGTGAGGTGTTCCTTTCGGGTTTTGCCGGTGTCTCCGCCATTCACTACGGCCCCGACGGAGAAATCCTCGACGCCTACCGGCTGCTGGGAGAAAGCAACGCCAATTGCGGCGGCGGTCCTACCCCATGGGGCACCTTCTTGTCAGGCGAGGAGGACTTCAGCGGCTACGGCGTGATCTGGGAATGCGACCCGACGGGGGCCACACCGTCGATGTCCCGCCCGGCCATGGGGATCTTCACCCACGAGGCGGCCGCGGTCGACCACGACCGCCAGCAGGTGTACATGACCGAGGACCAGTACGACGGGCTGTTCTACCGGTTCACGCCGTCCAACTACCCCGATTTGAGCGAGGGATTGCTCGAAGCTGCCCGCGTCGAGGAGGACGGTTCCGTTACCTGGATCGAAATACCCGACCCGTCGGCGAGCGAGACACTTACCCGCCATCAGCTGACCGATGAGGCGACAGCGTTCTTGGGCGGGGAAGGCATTTGGTACCACGACGACGTGGTGTTCTGGTCGACCAAGTTCGACAACATCATCCATGCCATCAATACCGCAGAGCAGACCTACAGCCGGATCTATGAGGCTGATCCGGACATGGTGGCCGACGGCACCGCAATTCTGTCGGGAGTGGACAACCTCACCGTGGACGGCGGCAGCGGCGACGTGTACGTGGCCGAAGACGGCGGCAACATGGAGATCGTCATCATCACCCCCGAGGGCGAGGTCGCTCCGTTTCTGCGCGTCGTAGACCAGGATGGGTCGGAGATCACCGGACCGGTGTTCAATCCCCGGCGCGACCGCCTGTATTTCTCCAGCCAGCGCGGTCCGGCCCCCAACAATGCCGAGGATGTGATGCCGGAATCGGTGATCAAGGGGAACCACACCGGCATCACCTATGAGGTGACTGGACCCTTCCGCGGTATCGTGCCCGAGCCCGAGCCAACCCCGACGGCGACACCAACGGTGGTCACCACCCCCACGGCCGCCCCGACGCCGGCCCCAACTCCGGCGCCCACAGCCGCCGCGACGCCTGCGCCAACCCCGGCACCCACGCCTGCACCAACCAGGGCTGCAACCCCCGCGCCCACTCCCGCACCCACCGAAACCATCGCCGCCGCAGCCGCTTCTGGCGGCAATGGCGGCGGAGGAAGCAACACCGGAATCTTCGTCGGCGTGGGAGTGGCGGCAGCAGCCGTAGTTGCCGGCGCCCTAGTGGCGATCAGACGAAGGCGAACTGCCTAGTTCGAGTCTTTCGTGATTGTGGCCACATGATCAATCCCCGCCGTCAGCATGCCGGTACCTGGCTCTCAGCTACTGGAGGCGGGAGAGACATGGAGGCGGAGCCCCAGACGTTCTAGGACCATGAGCACGGATCCAAGATCAGGGTTGCTGTTGATGGGAGCTCCATGAGCCGCGAGTCCCAACTCTTCGGCCATCGACGGCTTGCCCAAAACGCGAGCGATATCGCTAAGCGCGGCAGCCGTTAGCTCAGGATCATTCTCAGCAAGGACGGCATCCAGGTAGGCAATGATGTCTTCTTCAGAGTTCAGGTGATCTACTGCATCCCAAGTTTGCGTCCTGATAGTGCCCACGCAATTTCCCCAATCGGCTATAGGCGTTGTGCCATTTTAGTCGCTCGCAAATTCCCTGCTCACAGTCATATCTGCCATGTCGGGGACAATATCCACCACCTGTGACAGCTTGTCCCGAACCATCTACACTTGCCCGTCAGCATGACTACGGATTGGCACGACAGTCAGTGCCCAGACCTTCGAGTTGATAGCGCTCGCGGCGGATGACCTCTTCTTCTGACTACCTCACCCCCGAGGCTCGTGCTCGGATGGCGATCGACGAGCAGTTGGTGGAGTGCGGCTGGGTAGTGCAGGACTACCAGCACGCGGCGGTGGCAGCCGCCAGGGGTGTGGCGGTGCGAGAGGTTCCCACCGAAGCTGGCCCAGCCGACTATGTGCTGTATGTCGACTCTCAAGCGGTGGGGGTGATTGAGGCCAAGAAGGAAGGCACCACCCTTACCGGAGTGGAGCCCCAGACTCGCAAGTACCAGGCCGCCTACCCCGGCCAACTACCTGCATTCTTGGTGGATGAAGCGCTGCCCTTTGGCTACGAATCCACCGGCACTGAGACACGTTTCACCAGCGGGCTCGATCCAAAATCCACCTCTCGGCGGGTGTTCGCCTTCCACCGCCCTGAGGCGCTGGCTCGCTGGCGGGACAGATGCAAGGAGTTCAACGGCTGCGCGACCCTCCGCAACGGGTTCGGTGAGTTGCCCGACCTGGGCGACGAGCCACCCGGGCTGTGGCTGGCGCAAGCAGAGGCCATCCGCAACCTGGAGGCGTCGTTCAAGGACAACCGCCCCAGGGCATTGATCCAGATGTCTACCGGCGCGGGCAAGACGTGAGCCCGGCCCCTTTCCGACGACCCACCCAGACATCGCTATACGGCGACCGAGCCGCCAAACCCGGAGAGATGGATCTGCTCGTGCTCCCCAGAGTCTTGACAGACCAAGCAATGGCACGCGCTAGCTAGTGAGGGGTTGCCGACGAGGCCTGTCTGAGACCGCAGTCCCCCTGCCAAGGGCCTCGGCAACACCAACAATGGCACTTGGGGCTTTGTATGTCGGGAGTGGTCTGAGGATCCGCTGCCGTGCGCTGTGGGGCCAGAAAGGACCATGTCCATGACTGGCTGGCACATGATGGCGATGACGGCCATGAGGTGCTTCGATTTCGCCAACCCCTCCTATACTGGGGGTTGAGGAGGAATATCCGCCGTGACAGATTCTCTGGCACCCCCAAATGTCGGGGACAGCGCACGCGAATGGGCCAATGCCCGCCTTGCGGACATCGAGGCAATGATGGATGCAGACGGCTTGACGATCATCTCGCCCATGCAGGATGGCGTAGAGCACAGCATCAAGATCGCCATTGAGGGCAGGGAAAGCCGCAGAGCAAACCTCTTTGTTGTCCTAGACACTACTGGCGGTGCTGTTGAGGTCGTTGAAAGGATCGTCCGCGTGCTCAGGAAGCACTATGAGGGTGTCAAATTCATCATTCCCAACAGAGCAATGTCAGCGGGAACCGTGTTGGCGATGTCTGGTGACGAAATATGGATGGACTACCACTCTTGCCTTGGACCTATCGACCCGCAACTTTTTGTAGAGGGCCACTGGGTTCCTGCTCTCTCCTATCTTGAACAGTATGAGAGGCTCATTGAGAAAAGCCAACAAGGTGGCTTGTCTTCCGCAGAACTTGTATTGCTTGGGAAGCTCGACCTAGCGGCGCTGCATCGGTATGAGCTTGCACGAAACTTGTCAGTCGAATTGCTTCAACGCTGGCTTGCTACCCATAAGTTCAAAGACTGGACTGTGACAGAGGGTGGTAGCACTCCAGTTACCCAAGCGATGAAGGAAGATCGCGCCAGTGAAATAGCAAGCGCTCTCAGCGATCACACTCGTTGGCGTACACACGCACGGGGAATCGATATAGAGGTACTGAGAGAACTCAAGTTGCGGATTGAAGATCTTGATGATGACCCAAATCTCAAGAAAGCGGTCTGGGACTACTTCTGGTTCATGTGCAGCTATATGACAAGCAATGGGAGTCACTCCTTTGTCCACTCCCTCAATTTCTTTTAAGGAGCGATTTAGAAAATGGAACAAGACCAGTTGAACGAGATCATTGAACAGAATCCACACATTGATCTGTCCACCCTTGAGCGCAGCCGTCAGATTGACGAAGTGTTTGCCGAAATGGGTATCAAACTGGGCGGCTATCGCCTTGCACCGCCGCTAGGCGGGTCGCCACTCGATCTTCGCAGTATTTTCGACCAGAGAGTGTGGTGACCAGGGGCGGGCCGATCTGACGGGGCTGCCTGACTGGAAAGCAACGTGTGCGAAGGTCACGAGATCTCTTGGCGTGACCCCTTGAGGTTGGTCCAGTGGACCAAAAAACAGGGTCCGTCAAACCGACAGAGTTCAGGCATCTGAGTAGGCCCGCAGGCCCGGCATGAGCTCCTAGGCCACGCGCCTTGGGAGCTTGCCCCTCCAACCCCCACCCCTGGTTTAGCGCAGGCGCGAATTATCTGGGGCGTGTGCAGATGCTGGTTGGTGTATTATTGGTGTATGGCACGTACCAACATCGACATTGATGACGAGGTCTGCGAGTTGGTGATGCGACAATACGGGCTGCGGACCAAACGCGAGGCGGTGAATCTCGCGCTGCGCATGGCGGCCATAGAGCCGATGAGCCTTGAGGAAGCTCGGGCGATGAGAGGGTCGGGCTGGGAGGGCAACCTCGACGAAATGCGGACGACGCGGTATCCGTGATTTTTGCCGACACGTCGGCATGGGTGGAGTTTGTCCGCGACACCGGAAGTCCTGCTTGCAATTTGCTTGACAAGGCTTTGGACGGCGACATTGCCATCTGCGACGCGGTTCGCTTGGAAGTGCTCGCGGGAGCGCGCAGCGATAGGCATTTTCGGGACCTGCATCGCCTGTTGGCCCGTGCCGCAGTTGTCCCGACCATCCCGGATGACTATGACACAGCCGCATTGATCTACCGCTCGTGCCGCCGCGGTGGCGAGACTCCCCGGTCGCTCATCGACTGCCTTATCGCCGCCGTTGCCATTCGCGCCGGCATTGCACTCTTGCACGCCGACCGCGACTTCGACGTCATTGCCCGCCACTGCCGGTTGGAAACGGTTGCTGGGCTCTGACACGGTGAGGGGCTGATGACTTCCGACCCCAAGGCCATGGTGCAGAAGCTGTGGGACTTCTGCGATGTGCTCCGGGACGACGGCCTGTCGTACGGCGACTACCTGGAGCAGCTCACTTACCTGCTGTTTCTGAAGATGGCGGATGAACAGGAGGAATTGCTGGGGGAGCGGGTGGTGCCCATCGGCCTCGATTGGCAAACGCTGTTGAACCGATCGGGAGAGCAGCTTGAAGCCCAATACAACAAGACCCTTACTGAGCTGGGTTCATACGACGACATGCTCGGTGTGGTGTTCCGCAAGGCCCGGAATCGGATTCAGAACCCGGCCAAGTTGGAACAGCTCATCAAGGAATTCATCGATCAGCACGAGTGGATGAGCTACGACGCCGACCTCAAGGGCGACGCGTACGAGGGGCTGATTGAAAAGACAGCCCAAGAAGGCGCGAAAGGAGCGGGGCAGTATTTCACTCCTAGAGCCCTAATCTCTGCCATCGTCGACGTGATGCTTCCGGTGTCCGGCGACCGCATTTGCGACCCGGCCTGCGGCACTGGTGGGTTCTTCCTTGGGGCCTACCAGTCCATCGTCGAACGCTTCCCGCACCTGACTCCAGACCAGGCCGCCCACCTGCGATCCGGCGCATTCACCGGCTGGGAGATTGCCGACCTGCCCGCTCGGCTCTGTGCCATGAACCTGCTGCTCCACGGCATCGAGAGCCCGGAGTCCGACTCGCCCATCAACGTGGACGACGCTCTGCGCGACGATCCCGGCGAGCGCTTCGACATGGTGCTCACCAATCCGCCCTTCGGCCGGTCGTCATCTGACAGCTACGAGCGAGAGGACTTCTGGGCTACGACCAAGAACAAGCAGCTTAACTTCGTCCAGCACGTCGTTAGCCTGCTCAAGATCGGCGGCACGGCCGCGGTAGTAGTCCCCGACAACGTGCTGTTCGAGGCCGGTGCCGGCGAAACGATTCGCCGCCGACTCCTGCACGACTGCGATGTCCACACCCTGCTCCGACTCCCCACCGGCGGCCTCCTCCGCCGGCGCAGCCGGCACATTCTGATCAGTCACAGACATGATCCTTTCCGGCCCGCAGCACCAAACCGCTGACCCTCAGACCACGCGTTATATGGTTCCAGCAGGTCGAAGTTGTTGGGCTAGGGAGGACGGCCGAGATGCAGGGGTTCACGTTCACGCTGACCGTGCAGGGCCGCGATCTTCAGACAGGCGAGGCTGTTGACGCACTGTACGACGCGGGCTGTGATGATGCGTTGGTCAGGTCGTCCGAGGGGGTCCAGTTCTTGGACTTTGATCGCGAGGCTGGCTCCCTTGGGGAGGCAGTGCAGTCGGCGGTGGCAGATGTGGAGTCTGTTGAGGGTTTGGCGGTGACCTGACTCAGCGGGGTCGATAGACGTCGCAGCGGTGGCCGACACGGATGACCAGAATCATCAGACGGGTATCAATGACCTTGTACACGATTTGGTAGTTGCCGACACGGACTCGGTACACGGACTGCTCGCCTGTGAGCGCGACGCAGCTAGGGGGACGGGGCTCGTCGGCCAGCAGTTCTATTGCGGCTCGAATCCGCTGCTCTTCTTTGCGGGGTAGAGCAGCTATTGACTTAATGGCCCGGCGGGAGATCTCGACGGTATGTCGGCTCACTCGAGTCCTAGTGCAGCCTTGACCTCTTCCCAAGGCACGAAGTCATCTTCTGCTAGCACCTCAGCGAGTTCACGGCGATCATCGACGTCCTCTGCGATGTCGACAAGTCTGTCGAATGCATCTGGGTCCATGATCACAGCTACTCGTCGGCCCCGGCGGGTAACAGAAATGGGTTCGCCCGATCGCTGAGCCTCCTCGATCACCCCGGCCAATCGGTTTCGAGCCTCGCTCACTGGCAATTCCTTCATGTACGAATCGTACATAATGGTGGGACGCGTCGCCCACCATTTTCCATTCAGGCGAAAGACACGGGAAGGACGTGGGGCCCACTGGTGGATCGGTGCGCCTTCTGATATTGATTAGCATAGAACTATATGATAATACATGGAAAGACACTATTGCACCCGGTGATCAGGGTGCCCAGGCAATTCAGATAACGAGGAAGACTCATGATGGGTCCATTCCTGACGGGGGTGACGATCGGTTGTTTTGGGCTGATGATGCTCAACCTGGGGTTGTGCTTCCCCATTCTGAGAAACAAGTGGTACCGGCGGAAGCTGAAGAAAGTGCGGGCCGTTGGCCCTGACGGGACGGTGGTCACCAAGGACGACATTCGCCGTGAGCTCATGCGGGATCCGGTAGCGGCCGACCTGTTCACCAGCGACGACACGCCGGAAGACGTGGCCCGTTATCTGTTCTTGGAGGCCGAGCGGAGAGCGATGCTGCGCAAGTGCAATCGGCTCGACGATGACGAGAACGACTTCTTCGCCCCGCCCCGCCGCTCCGGCCCAGACCCCGGCTTCCGGGGCTGCAACGAGCTGTGATCTGCGCAGGATCAGCTTGCAGCGCATCTGGGTGGGGACGTCGTCGGCTCTTTCGCCTGCCAGCTAGATGTGGCCCTATTTTTGGGGCCACAAGATGTTATCGTGTTGGACATGGCAGCCAACCCGGCCAATCCAAGCTTCCAGAAGGTCACGACGCGACAGTTTCGAGACAACTTTTTCACTCTTATGCGTGATGTGCGTGAAACGGGTTGCGAAGTGGTCGTAACCAACAGGGGACAGCCATACGCCCGGGTTGTGCGGGAGATCGAGCACTCCGGCGGCATCATCGGGTGCGACAAGGACATTCTGCGGATCATCGGAGAAATACCGGACTCCATTACTCCGGCAGAGGAGTTCCACTCGGTGGTTGATCCCAAACGAGTGCTCGATGGGGAGACAGATTGGCACTGACCCTGCTCGACACCGATGTGTTGATCCGACTTCGAACTGATGACCCTCTCTTGGGGGTTGCAGCAAGGGAAGTGCTGGCTGAGCTGTTCGACTCGCAATTGCTAGCAGTATCGCCGGCCTCGTTCAACGAGGTCTCTCGTCTGGTGGAGAGGGGAGTGATCGAGTTGACCGTGCCTGTGCTGGACTGGTGTCGGCGCTGTTTGGACGGCGGTATCAGACTGATGCCGCTATCCGTGGAAATCGTGGCAGCAGCTCCTTGGTTGAAGAGGCGGGGATTCCAAGGCGACCCCTTCGACCAACTCATCGTGGCCACTGCTGTCAACCAGGGTTGCGGCCTGGCTACAACCGATAGGTCCATCATCTCTTGGGCTGATCAATCCGGAGAACTGACAGTTCTGAACGCCCGGGCGTAAGAGTGCTCGATGCTAATCTCGCTCAGTGGACATCTGTTGTTGTGACCACGGACTTGAGGTCGTTGGAGGAGGGCCAGGGAGATGAGTAGAAGAAGCGAAGAACGGCGAGTTATATGCGATGAAGAAGTTGAGGTTGCCCTATACCCCGGCCAGCCACCTCGCCGTCATCGGCTACGAATAACTGTGGACCCCAAGCCCGAGCCGCGCCACATCACTGGGACCCTGCCGGATTGGTACTTGACCTAGTTTCGGGGGCGAAAAGGGCTACTTTTTCAGCGCATGTATCCGGGGGAACACGCCCGCAACACGCCGGACAAGGCGGCGCAGATCATGGCCAGCACCGGGGAGGTCACCACCTACCGGGAGCTGGATGAGGCGGTCAACCGGTTGGCTCGGGTGCTGCACGACCGAGGGCTGCGGGAGGGCGACCACATCTCAACACTGGCCGAGAACCATCCCCGCTACTACGAGGCATATTGGGCGGCGATGACCTCGGGGCTCTACTTCACTGCCATCAACCGGTACCTGTCGCCCGAGGAAGCGGCCTACCTGGTGAATGACAGCGGCTCAACTGTGCTGATCACCACCAAGGCGATGGCCACGACTGCCACCAAGATGCTCGACCTCATCCCCGGCTGTCCGCACCGGCTGATGATCGACGGCGCGGTCGACGGCTTCGAGTCGTACGAGGACGCCGTTGCCGTCATGCCGAACGAGCCTCTGCCCCGCCTGCCCAAAGGGGGGGTGATGCTGTACTCCTCGGGTACCACCGGTAAGCCCAAGGGGATCCTGAGGCCTCTGCCCGGCGTCGAAGTGCACGATGACAGCCTCTCGGGCATAAGCATGCTTGAGCGCCACCTCCTCGGAATGAGCGAGGACTCCGTCTATCTGTCCCCGGCGCCCCTCTATCACTCTGCCCCCTTGATGTGGAGCGCCGGCCTGCACGAGTTGGGGGGCACGTTGGTGATCATGGACCGATTCGACCCTGAAAACTTCTTGGCTTACGTGGAGCAGTATTCGGTGACCGACTCGCAGCTCGTGCCCACCATGTTTATCCGCATGCTCAAGCTGCCCGAGGAGGTCCGCTGCCGATATGACCTGTCGTCATTGAAGATGGCGGTCCACGCTGCCGCGCCCTGTCCGGTGGCGGTCAAGGAGCAGATGATCGAGTGGTGGGGGCCGATCATCCAGGAGTACTACGCCGCCACTGAGGGCAGCGGGCTGTGCTTTATCGGCCCCGAGGACTGGCTGGCGCACAAGGGGTCGGTGGGCAAGGCCATGGTGGGAACCCTCCATATCTGCGATGACGACGGCCAAGAGCTTCCAATTGGGGAGCCGGGCCTCGTTTATTTCGATCAAGAGACCCCTCCTTTCGAGTATCACGGCGATACGGAGAAGACCAAGGACTCCCGCCACCCTGAGAACAAGAGCTGGACCACGGTGGGCGACATCGGATACGTGGACGAGGAGGGCTACCTCTACCTCACCGATCGGGCCACGTTCATGATCATCAGCGGCGGGGTCAACATCTACCCCCAGGAGATCGAGGCCTGTTTCGCCTTGCACCCAAAGGTGGCCGATGTGGCCGTGTTCGGGCTGCCCGACGAGGAGATGGGGGAGTACGTCCACGCCGTGGTGCAACTCGAAGACGGCGTTGAGGGAACCGACGGCCTGGCCGAGGAGCTGCGGACCTATGCCCGTAAGCGTCTGGCTGGCTACAAGGTGCCAAGGGTGGTCGACTTCCGGGCCGACTTTCCCCGCCTGCCCACCGGCAAGCTCTACAAGAAGCCCTTGCGGGAGGAGTACCTGGCCCGAAGGCCATGAAGGCCGGCCGCAGCCGGCTGGTTCCTAATCAGATTTGCCCACTAGTTAGAGTTGACCGATGCCCTACACCGACGATGCGATCCGGGACTTGACCCGACGGGTCTTCGATCTGTGGCAGGACAACACCACCGATCTGGCCCCCGAAGTGATGCGCCAGTCGGTCGACGCCTACCTTGACCAGCCCCGATTCGAGTACGAGGTCGAGCGGATCTTCAAGCACCTGCCGCTAGCGCTGGCAATTGGCTCCGAGCTTCCCGCCCCGGACACTTACAAGGCCATGGACGTAATGGGCGTCCCGGTGCTGCTCACCCGGGGCGCCGACGGTGCGGCCCGGGCCTTTCTCAACGTCTGCCGCCACCGGGGTTCGCCGCTGTGCGAGCCAGGTTCAGGTTCGGCTCAGCGGCTGACCTGTCCTTACCACGCCTGGTCCTACGACACCGCAGGTGACCTGGTGGGCATGTTCGGCGCCCACACCTTCGGCGACGTCGACCGCGACCACCTCGCGCTCACGCCGCTGGCCTGTGCCGAGAAGGCCGGCTTCGTGTTCGCCTGCCTCACCCCCGGCGTCAGCTTCGACATCGATACCTTTCTGGGCGACTTCGCTCCCTACGTCGCCGCCCTCGATCTCGACCAGTGGCACATCTTCGAGCAGCGCACCCTCGACGGGCCGGGCTGGAAGGTGGCATGGGACGGATATCTGGAGGGGTACCACCAGGAGCGGCTCCATCCCAAGACCGTGGGGCTGAACACAATCGGCAACCTCATGGCCCACGACACCTGGGGGCCGCACCAGCGCATCGTGTTCGGCCGAAAGTCGCTGCCCAAGCTGGTCGACCAGCCCGAAGAGGAGTGGGACCTCGACAAGCACATCCGCTTGATCCATTCCATATTTCCCAACGTCTCGATCTCGGGGATCCTGGGCGACTACTGCCTGGTGAGCCAGCTGTTCCCCGGTCCGACCGTCGACACCAGCCTCACCATCCAGACCGTGCTGTGCCGCCATGAGCCGACCACTGAAGAAGAGCAGAAAGTGGCCGAGCAGTTCAGCGCCTTGGTGCTTCAGGCGGTGCGCGACGAGGACTACTGGGTGGGCTTCCAGATCCAGAACGCCCTCAAGAGCGGAGCCACTTCAGAAGTGCTGTTCGGGCGCAACGAGCCAAGTTTGCAGCACTACCACCACGCGGTGGAGCGATATGCCGAGCTCAGCGTGGACCGAGAAACCTAGGTAATGCTCAGCATCCGGTCGAGGGCGACGCGGGCGTCGGCCGCAATGTCGGGCTCGACGGTGATGCGATTGCGGACTTTGCCCTCCGCCAAGCCCTCCAGCGTCCAGGCCAAGTGGGCGGCGTCGATGCGGAACATGGTGGAGCATGGGCAGATCAGAGGATCCAGCGACACCACTGTCTTGTCGGGGGTCTCGTCATTCAGCCGGTTCACCAGGTGGATTTCGGTGCCCACACCGATGACCGAGCCAGTCGGGGCGGCGGCCACCGCTTTGATGATGTAGTCGGTGGAGCCCACCTGGTCGGCCAGAGCGCATACCTCTCGGCTGCACTCGGGGTGGACCACCACGATCCCCTCAGGGTGCTCGGCCCGGAACGCGGCCACATGGTCGGGCTGGAACCGCTGGTGTACCGAGCAGTGCCCCTTCCACAGGAGCAGCACCGACTCCTTGCACTCGGCCTCGGTCAGCCCTCCCAAATCGAAACGGGGGTTCCAAACCGCCATGTGGCTCTCGTCGAAGCCCATGTCGAATCCGGTGTTGCGTCCCAGGTGCTGGTCGGGGAAGAAGAGCACCTGATCGCCCCGCTCCAGCGCCCACGTCAAAACCGCACGGGCGTTGGACGACGTACACACTGCACCGCCGTGGCGGGCCACGAATGCCTTCAGGTTGGCGGCGGAGTTCATATAGGTGATGGGCACCACCCGGTCGATGTCGGTCACCCGGGCCAGTTCGTCCCAGGCATCTTCCACTTGGTCGATGTCGGCCATGTCGGCCATGGAGCAGCCGGCGTTCAGGTCGGGGAGCACCACCTGCTGGTGGTTGCCGGTCAAGATGTCGGCCGATTCGGCCATGAAATGCACACCGCAAAAAACGATGTATTCGGCCTCGGGGCGCTGCTGAGCCAGCACCGACAGGCGGAAAGAGTCTCCTCGGACATCGGCCCACGCCATGACCTCGTCGCGTTGGTAGTGGTGTCCGAGAATGAACAGCCGGTCGCCCAGGGCGTTTTTCGCGTCGCCGATCCAGCCCGCCAATTGCTGGGGCGATGCCGTTGTGTACCGCTCAGGGAGCGGACGCTGAACGCGCAACATGTTTTGGGAACCTCCAGGAGGTACGGGAACTCCGATTAGCAGCCGGTGGGGACAGCCGGGTCGCCTCGCCACGGGGATGTCGGCCTCAGAGTTCGATATGTCGCCGGATACCCGGCCAGCGTGAATTGAAATCATATCCGCCTTAATCGGGCAATGAAAAGAGGTGGATCGAGTGTCTTGAAGGAAGGCAATCCGATGACCGCCCGGCTCGTAGGATGGACAGGGCATGTTGAACCGCCCGCCCTCCGGCACCATCCCTGATGCCGCAGGTTCGTACCAGTTCAAAGACCGCCATGGACGGCTCATTTACGTGGGCAAGGCCAAGAGCCTGCGGTCCCGGTTGGGCAGCTATTTCCAGAATCCGGCCTACCTGCCGCCCCGAACCGCCCAGATGGTGGCCGAGGCCGAATCGGTGGAGTGGATCCAGGTGGATACCGAGGTGGAGGCGCTGATGCTGGAGTACAGCCTTATCCAGCAGCACCAGCCCCGGTTCAACGTCCGCTACCGGGACGACAAGAGCTACCCGTTCCTGTGCGTGACCATGGTGGACGAGTGGCCCCGGGCCATGGTCATCCGGGGCCGCAAGAAGAAGGGCAACCGATATTTCGGGCCCTACGGGCACGCCTACGCCATCCGGGAGACCCTCGACCAACTGCTGCGCACCTTTCCCATCCGCACGTGCAGCGACAACAAGTTCAACCACCACGCCCGCCTCGGTCGGCCGTGTCTGCTGTATCACATTGAGAAGTGCGCCGGACCGTGCGTGGGCGAGGTGGAGCGGGAGCGCTACGACGAGATGGTGGATGACCTGCTGGCCTTCCTCGGCGGTGACACCGACGAGGTGGTCAAGCGGCTGGAGGACGATATGGCCCAGGCCTCTGCTGCCCTGGAGTTCGAGCAGGCCGCTCGCTGCCGGGATCGCTTGGCCAGCGTGCGCAAGGCCATCGAGGGACAGCAGATGGTGGGGGCCCGTTCGGAGGACTACGACGTGGTCGGCTTGGTGGACGACGAGCTGGAAGCCGCCTGCCAGGTGTTTTACGTCCGCAAGGGTCGGGTGATGGGTCGCCGGGGCTTCATCGTGGACAAAGCGGGCGACCTGAGCCGTGACGAGCTAGTGAGCCGGGTGCTGGAGCGGTTGTATTTCGAGGAGAACCCGCTGGGCAGTCCCAAGCAAGTGCTGGTTCCCGACCTGCCCGACAACCAGGGCCTGTACGAAGACTGGCTGCGGCACCAGCGGGGATCCAAGGTGGCCATCTCAGTGCCCCAGCGGGGGGCCAAACGCAAGCTCCAAGAGACAGTGGCCCGCAACGCGGCCGATGCCTTCGCCCGACACCGGCTCAAGCGCAGCACCGACCACAACAGCCGGGCCCGGGCCCTCAACGACCTCCAGAACTGCCTGGGTCTGCCCGAAGCCCCCCTGCGGATCGAGTGCTACGACATGAGCCACCTCCAAGGGTCCGACTATGTGGGCTCGATGGTGGTGATGGAGGACGGCCTGCCCCGCAAGTCGGAATACCGCCGGTTCAAGGTGCGCACCGTGGGCGGCAACGACGACTACGCCGCCATGGAAGAAGTGCTCACCCGGCGGCTGACCAATTACCTGGACGAGCGGGACCGTCCGGTGGAGGAGAAGGGGAAGTTCGCCTACCCGCCCCAGCTGCTGGTGGTGGACGGGGGCAAGGGCCAACTGGGCGTGGCCGAGCGGGTGCTAGCCCAGCTGGGCCTCGACGGAGAGATTTTCCCCGCCGGGCTGGCCAAGGAGTTCGAGCAGGTTTTTGTGCCGGGCCGGGCCGCCCCGGTGGAGATCCCGAGACCGTCGGAGAGCCTGTACCTGCTCCAGCGCATCCGAGACGAGAGCCACAGGTTCGCCAACGACTACCACCGCGAGCTACGGGGCAAGCGGATGACCCGATCCTCGCTGGACGGCATCACCGGCCTCGGCCCCACTCGGCGAGCCCGGCTGGTGAAAGAGATGGGCGGAGTGCGAGCGGTGGAGCGGGCAACCCTGGACGACCTGCTGGCCCTAAGCTGGCTCCCCGGTGCGGTGGCCCACTCGATCTACGAGAAGCTCCACGGGCCGCAATAGCCGCTGGGCGAGCCCAGAAGCTCCACGCCCCATCTCATCCCGGCCGTTAGTCTAAAGTCGTGGCCGAGTTCGTGGTGATCACCGGGATGTCGGGAGCAGGTCGGTCCCAGGCTGCCAACCACTTCGAGGACTTGGGCTGGTATGTGGTGGACAATCTGCCCCCGGCTCTACTGCCCAAGGTGCGGGAGTTCGCCGACGCTCCCGACAGCGGCATCTCCCGAGTGGGCCTGGTGCTGGGCCTGAACTTGTATCACCAGGAGGTGGCCCCGGCGCTGGCCGCACTCAAAGCGTGTGCTGAAGGCTCGGTGAGGATTCTCTTTCTCGACGCTTCTACCCCGGAACTGGTGAAGCGGTTCGAGAGCACAAAGCGCCGCCACCCGTTCGCCGGCGATTCGCCGATGGGTGTATCCGATGCCATCGAAGCCGAGCGGGAGGCACTGGGCTACCTCCGCAGCGAGGCCGACGTTGTGGTGGATACCTCCGAATACAGCATCTACCAGCTCAACCGCTTCATCGACGAGGTGTTCGAGTTGGACGCGGGGCCGGAGTCGGTGACCACCCGTATCATGTCGTTCGGCTTCAAGAACGGCATCCCACTTGATGCCGATCTGGTGTTGGACTGCCGCTTCTTGCCCAATCCCTACTGGGTGGAAGAGCTCCGCCCGCTCACCGGCCAGCACGATGCTGTGAAGGATTTTCTTCTCAACGGCCAGCCCATGGCTGAGACCTTTCTCCAGAAGACCGAGGATCTGCTCAAGCTCCTGATACCTGCCTATGTTAGAGAGGGCAAGTCGTACCTCACCATCGCCTTCGGCTGCACCGGGGGTCGCCACCGCTCGGTGTTCGTGGCCAAGGACATCAACCAACGCCTCACCGAAGACCCCGAACTCGGCGTCCGCCCCCTCATCACTCACCGGGATCTTGATTGCTGACAACTTGGAGAGGGATTTGGCAGAGCGCTGAGATTTGGAGTTGGGGGGGGGGGGGGGGGTAGACAGACTAGCTAATGATGAGGGCATATTTCGGTATTCTGTTGGTGATATGCGTGCTTTTGCCTGTGGCGAGCGCCAGTGCGCAACCTCAACCACAGCAACAAGTCGTCGAGCGTGACCGGCTCATCGCCGACCAAGAGAACTTGCTGAACACCTATCGGTGTTTGTTCGGGGTGGACGTAGATGTTGTGCCGGGTGGATGCGCCAACCCGGATACCATCGCTGCCGGCGCGGCTCCGGCGAACCCCGTCGCCAGCGACCTCGTGGCAAGGGACGGGCTGATTCAGAGCCAAGAGGCCCTGCTCAACGTCTACCGATGCCAATACAGTATCGACGCCCATCTGGTTCCCGGCGGTTGTTCCAAAAACTTACCCTCCCCGTCGCCCACACCGTCTTCAACGCCCACTGCGGCCCCAACACCGTCGGTCCAGACTGTGAGTGTGGTCCTGTGTGGTTCCGAAGGCGATTTCGACGATCAAGTTGCGCTGATTCCCAGTGTTGACACATCCCAGGATCTTTTGGAAGCTATGGTAGCTCAGCTCAACAAGGTTGTAAGTCCTTTCTGGTCGTGGCACTCCTCGGGTTTCTCTCGGCTTAACTTCATTGAGGCCGGTGTGGTGGAACGTGGGGATATTGAGCGCACCACAACTTTAACGTTATCTGAGTTAAGGGCCAAGTGCATTAGTTTCGACAGGCCACCTCAAACGACTATTCTCACCTATTTACCTAGTTATTCGGGGGGTGGGGGAATAGCCAGAGGAAAAACTATCTTCATGACTATGGACCTCGAAGGAGGCTGTATAGGTTGTGGTCGTATACCGTTTACAAATCATAAGACTACCATTCACGAGTTCGGTACCGAACTGCATGAGTTGGCACACTCTGTCTATAGTCTACGCCACACAAGAATTGGAATTCCTTTAGGCCAGTGTCTCTTGTTGTGTGGGATACCTATTGACTTTGCGAACGCCTCTCGCGGAGCGTACACGCTCCTAGGGTTCCCCTATTTGACTATCGATGGAGTTACTCCCGTGGTCGAGCACAATATGCCAAATGGCGATACTATCTCAAGGCCAGGTTGGGAGTTTCCGTTGATAGAAAGCGAACAGATAGTCGAGGTGGCTGATCTGAACATAGAAGGTCGGAAGCCGGCAGAAGGTCTCGGCTCTGTGATAGATAGAGTTTACGCCTCTATATCCTTGGCATGCTATGAACGCGAGAGAGCCGGTTTGCCGGTCGGTGGGGACAATCCGCCATGTGTGCGACTACCACCCGATACTGTGGATTTCGAAAACGTTGACTCCCCGCCCTTCCATAGGCGGCCGTATGAGACAGGGGAGGGTCTGTCAGTTTTTTTGTGTAACCGGTCGTGATGGTTTTCATTTGATGTGGTC